>JABMMZ010000070.1 GCA_013205405.1 Bacteroidota bacterium
AAAATTGGCAATATAATGATGAATTTTTTAAAAGATTAATGCCGCTTATACATACTAGAATAAAAACATTTGGTGATTTTATGTCACTTTGTGATTTTTTATTTATAAATGAATTAAATTATTTAGGAGGGTATTTGGCTAAGTTTGAAATCTGTCCTGGTAAAACTTTAGAAGGTTATGTTTTTATTATTTTGTTTCCTAAGGTTAAAAGTAATTTATATAATTTAGATTATTTCTTTAATAAAAAAGATTATTCTTTAAGTGCAGATAACCAATACTCTTATGCAGTATATCAAAATAACGAATTGGTAAAAGGAGTTGGCAGCAATCCTTTTAAACTAAGTGATAATAGAAATTATAATCAAATGAACGATGCTACTTTTTTCGATTCAGATGGTTTTTCTAATTTGTTAAAGAAAATAGATTCCAAAACTTTTCTAATTATTTCAAAAAATTCAGAATCTTGGTTTAATAAAATTGGCGTATTTTCATTTATTTTCTTATTCTTTATTAGTATCATTTTATTGGGAATATTAATAATATACATTATTTCATTCATCATTAATTTATTTAGACCAATAAAAGTGGTTAGAAAAATATACAACGCTTTACAAAAAAAATTAAGAATTATTAATGTAAATAAAATGTATTTGGAGACAAAAATTCGATTGGCATTTCTTTTTTTAGCAGTTCTAATTTGCTCGGTGGTAACTTATTTTACAGTTCAAAACGTAAATAATAATTTTAATGAGAAACAAAAAATAGAATTGGATAAAAAAATGTCGCAGATTGTAAATGAAATTGAAATTGGATATCAAAAACAAACGGAATCATCTATAAACACATTAATTAAACATTTATCGAATAGCTATGAGGTTGACATAAACTTATATAATACTAATGGATATTTAACACAGAGTGGGAATACTAGAATATATAATGAAGGGTGGTTTTCTAATCTTATGAACCCAACTGCATTTGAAAAACTAGCAAAAAATAGAGAGTATGCATATAAACAAATTGAAAAAATTGGTGAATTAAAGTACATCTCAAATTATAATGCTATTTTTGATGAAAACAGAAAACTTATTGGCTATGTGCATCTACCTTTTTTTTCTCAATCGTCCGATTTGAAAAAAGAGTTTTCTAAATACTTGGGTGATTTGTTAAACATTACAACTTTGTTAATGGCCATTTCTTTAATCATTGCCACATATGCTGGACGAAGTTTAGTACGCCCACTTAAAATAATGACAAATAGTATTTCTCAAATGAAAGTAGGTAGTGAGAATAAACCCATATTTTGGAACCAAAAAGATGAAATAGGGCAACTAGTAGACCAATACAACATAATGCTTAAAAAACTTGAATTGAGCACAGAAAAGTTGGCGCAAAGCGAGAGAGAAGGCGCTTGGAAAGAAATGGCTAAACAAGTAGCGCATGAAATAAAAAATCCTTTAACTCCAATGAAATTGCATTTGCAACATTTGCAAATGTCTATTAATAGAAATGATGAAAACCTGATACCAAAAGTAAAAAATATTAGCAAAATATTAATTGAACAAATTGACCAATTAAGCAACATGGCTGAAGAATTTTCATCTTTTGCAAAAATGCCAGTAGCCGTTTTGGAGTTATTTGATATTAATTCTTTACTTGAATCATCTATAGATTTATTTACATCTCAGTCGGATATTAATATTAATTTTATTAGGCCTACTAAATCTAATATGGTTTATATAGATAAAGGTCAGGTTATTCGAGTGTTTAATAATATTCTTAAAAATGCAGAACAAGCGGCTATAGAAAATATTCCTTGCATTATAGATATTAACACTGAAAGAAAGGAAAATTCAATAATTATTAAATTTAAAGACAATGGAAAAGGAATTGATGAGGATTTAAAAGAAAAGATTTTTACACCTAATTTTAGTACAAAAACATCTGGAATGGGTCTTGGTTTATCTATTTGTAAAAAAATAATTGAAAGCTTTAATGGAGAAATAAACTTTGAAAGTGAAGATAATAATGGTACCACATTTTTCGTTATACTGCCTATAATAGATTGATGAAAATTGTATAAAATAATTTTGAGTATATTGATAATTTGGATTGTAAAATGCAGTAATAACTTAAAGGCCCAAAGTTTGAGGCATCAATCATTAATAGTACTTAAAACTTCAATCACTTTAGATACTATGCAAATAGTTGATGAAAGCCTTTTGCTGTTTCTAAATAATCAAAAAATTTATTCTGGTTTTTATTTCAATGATTCTAGTAAAATATTGACTTTTGATTCAATTTTTTTTAATAAAAAAGTAGATATTTATTACCGTGTTTTTTTAATTAATATTAATAGTGATTATACACACAAATCATTGTCAATGATAGAACCTACTTTTGTTAACATTCCTAAATATTTTTATAATAATATGACTAATCAAAATGGCAATAATAGTATTTTTAATTCTTCAGGTATAGATATTAACGGAAATATAGCGCGTGGCTTAGGTTTTGGAAATAATCAGGATGTGGTGCTCAATAGTAATTTAAATTTACAAATAGGTGGAAATTTAGGGAAAGGCGTTTCTATTATTGCTGCTATTAGTGATGAGAATAATCCGATACAACCGGAGGGAAATACACAACAAATTCAAGATTTTGATAAAGTTTTTATTACATTAAAAAAAGATAGTAGTAATTTAACTGTAGGTGATGTTTTAATGAAATCTAATGGAGATAATTATTTTATGAAGTATTATAAAAAATCAAGAGGACTACAATTTGATTTAAACACAGGAAACGGTTTAAAAAATAATTTTCATATTGATGCTGCAATATCTAGAGGGCGGTTTGTAAGAAATCAAATGCAAGGTATTGAAGGCAATCAGGGTCCTTATAGATTGAATGGAAGCAATAATGAATTAAATATTATCGTGATTTCTGCTACGGAAGTAGTCTATTTGGATGGTGAAAAATTGAACCGGGGCCAACAAAATGATTATGTAATAGATTATAATGCCGGTGAAATTACTTTTATGCCTAAAAGACTCATTACTCAATTTAATAGAATAGTTATTGAGTTTCAATACAGCGATAGGAATTTTAATCGCTCAGTTTTTCAAGTAGGAAATACAATTAAAAGTAAAAAATGGACCACAAGTATTAATTATTTTAGTGAGCAAGATAATAAACTTCAACCAACAGATACAAGCAATAGAGACATTATTCAATCGGTATTGGAGCAGTCAGGCGACAATCCAACACTTTTTCAGAATGTAAAACAATTAAAAGAATTTCCAAAAGATAGATTAGTGTATGTCAAAAAAGATACTATTGTTAATTTTATTACATATTCCATTTTTAGGCAAATAAATGCACCAGGAAAAGATACTTTTTTTTATACAGTTAGTTTTTCATTTATTGGCCAAGGAAAAGGTAATTATATACTGCAAGCTTCCTCTGCAAATGGCAGAGTATACGCATGGGTCCCTCCAAATTTAGGAGTCCCAAGTGGCAGCTATGAGCCATATATTCAGTTGGTAGCGCCTAATAGAATGCAAATGCTTTCTTTAAGCTCTATTCTAAAATTAAATAGTAAATCAAATTTAAAAATAGAAGGTGCATATACCAATTTAAACGAAAATACTTACAGCGTAATTGATAAAAAAAATGACGATGGTATAGGTTTGTTCTTTGACTTTAATCAAAATGATATTAAGTTAAAAAACCTGCAATTTTCTAACCAACTAAAATTAGAATACACAAGCAATAATTTTAAATCTATAGAACGTTATCGCTCAGTAGAATTTGATAGAACTTGGAACAAACAGTTAACCAATTTAAATATCACAAAACCTAAAATTTTTGAACTTATTTCTAATGCTGCAGGTAGTATTAGGTATAAAAAATTTACTACTTTAAATGTAGAATTGAATAATTATATTAGAGGTAATAGTTTTAATGGTAAAAGAACAATAGGCGATTTTAAATATGAGAATGCTAAGTTTGGTACAAATACATTAGCAGAATATATTAATACCAAAGACAATCAGGATACTATAAATAGAAGAAGTAATTATTTTAAATTAAATGGGGGAATATTTTATAATTTAAAGAACATCAAAATAGGTATAGATGCCATAACAGAAAAAAGCGAGTTTAACGCAGATACTAGCAGTTTTTTGATGCCTCAATCCTTTTTTTACAATCAATATTCTGCTTATTTGCAAAGTTTGGGCTCTACAAAATGGAATTATAAAATAGAAGGTTCGTTAAGAGCAGATAAATTGCCAAGTGGTGCTAAATTTAAGAATATCTCCCAAGCTGCCAATTTTAAAAGTACATTAGAATTGAATACTTTAAAAAATAATAGATTAGTACTTACAGTCAATTACCGCGAAATATTAAATACAAATTCTGCGACAGAACAAATCATTCTGAGTAGGGTAGAATACAACGCCTCATTTATTAAAAGGGTTATTAATATTTCTACTTATTATCAAATAAGTAATGGTAAAGAGCAACGAAAACAATATAGTTATACGCAAGTATTACCAGGCAATGGAATATATGATTGGATAGATTATAACAATAATGCTATTCAGGAGATAAATGAATTTGAAATAGCTGTTTTTAGAGATAAAGCCATGTTTGTAAAATTGTATTTGCCTACTAATGAGTTTTTAAAAAGTAATTCCAATGAATTTAATCAAACCATAAGACTAAATGCGCCTCAGAAATGGCAAAATGGAAACGGGTTAAAAAAAACGCTGAGTAGATTTAATACCATTACAAGTTACAAGGCCGATAGAAGAATGACCGATAATAATTTTTTTAGCATTGTAAATCCATTTTTGCTAAATATTGCCGATAGTTCACTCATTATTGTGAATAGTTTAATAAAGCAAACCACTTTTTTTAATAGAAATAGTGCTCAATTTGGACTTGAACATAATATTCAAACCAATAGGGGAAAGCAGTTTTTAAACAGTGGGTTTGAATCTAAAAAAATAAATCGACAAAGTTTAACAGCTAGATATGCCATCAGTAAACAAATAAATTTAATAAGTATTGGCGAAATGCAATCTAAAGATAATAATAATCAGTTTTTTGAAAATAGAAATTACAGTTATAATACGCAATCCATTTTTCCGGAAATATTTTTTCAAACTATTAAAGGATTCCGAGTGGGTTTGTTCTTTAAATATTTAGAAGCTAAAAATAATGATAACACTATCAATAATTTATACATGCAGGAACTTGGTGCCGAATTTCGATATTTTGTCGTTAATAAAGGCAATATTGATGCTAAAATTACCAGTCATAATATTAATTTTAAAGGAAATGCCAATAGTCCACTTGCATACGATTTATTAAACGGACTAAGCAAAGGCAAGAATTTAACTTGGAACATAACTTTTGGTGCAAAAACAGGAGGTAACATTCAATTAAACATTAGTTATGAAGGCAGAAAAATGGAAGTTTTTAAAAATATTCATATAGGAAGAGCAGAGGCTAGGTATATTTTTTAACTTTTAATTAAATGTATTTTCACATTAAATATTTGATATGTCTAAAATTAAGACAATTGCTTAAAATAAATATTTTCAATCCACACAAATTCCTTATTTTTGAAACTTAATTTTAACAATGAGTATAGATTCAATTATTTACAACCTTTTACTTTCACACGAGTGTGTTATTGTGCCTGGTTTTGGAGGTTTTATTGTACGCGAAAGCCCTTGTACTTTAAATGTAGCAAAAGATAGAATAAAACCATATTCTAAAACAGTATTCTTTAACCAACATTTGGTAGAAAATGATGGCTTATTAGTTTCTGAGGTTTCTAAACTTCAAGAGCTTACTTATTCTGAAGCCGTTTTAAGATTAGAAAATTGGGTAATTAGCACAAATCAAAATATTAAAGACGAAAATAAAGCTACAATTAACGAATTGGGTATTTTTTATAAAGGCAACGATAATAATAAATGGTTTTCTCCTAATTTAAATTTAAATCTTTCACTAAAAAGTTATGGTTTAAAAAGTGCTGATTTAGAAATAGTATCTGTTGAAAAAGAAAATGAAGTAGTTGGAATTGAAAAAACTTACGAACCAATACATACAATTGCTGACAGAGCGCCAATAGAAAAGTTAGAAATTGCAAAAACGAATTGGAAAGCATGGTTAGCGGCAGCCAGTATTGCATTGGTCTCTCATATTGGGTATTTAGGGGTTGAAAAGTATCAAGCATCAACCAATCAAGCCAGTATTTTGCCAACTATAGTAAATGCAATACCTGCTAAAGTAGAAATACCTGAAGTAGTTGAGAAAGTTGCAGAGGTAACAAACGAAACCGTGGTTACTAGTGAAGCCATAATACCTGAAATGCCTATTGTTGAAGAAAAAATAATTGAAGAGCAACCAATTGAAACAGTTCTTCCAACTGTAGAACCTCAAAAAGAATTAATATTAAACGATATAAAAACTATTGCCGCAAAATACAAGTTGCAACAAAATGCAATTAATCATCAATTAGATTTATCAAAAATTGGAATTCAAGCAGAAGTAAATCAAAATGCAAAAGGACTTTATGAAGTACTCATTTCAAAATAAATTCTAATATCAAACTTAATTATTACAATAAATTAAACAACTTTAACGTTAAATAACTATTAAACCAGCAAAATGCTTTTATCTATTTTATTACAAACACCAACAGCAGTAGACTCTGCAAACATTGCAAAAGTAGCAGCCGCAGCTGCATTGGCTCCAGAAACCCCTTGGGATTTAGTTTCAAAAGGTGGTATAGTAATGATACCAATTGGATTAATGTTCATAGCCGCTTTATACTTAGCTATTGAAAGATACTTAGCTATAAGAAATGCAAGCAAAATAGAACCTACTTTTATGAATAATATAAAAGATATGGTACTTAATAATAATATTCAAGGTGCCCAAACACTTTGCAGTAGAACTAATAAACCGATTTCAAGAATGATAGAAAAGGGTATTATGCGCATTGGAAAACCTATCCAAGATATTGAAAGCGCCATAGATAACGTAGGTAGAATGGAAATTTATAAAATTGAAAAAAATATTGGTTTTTTGGCAACCATTGCAGGTTTAGCGCCTATGTTTGGTTTTCTAGGGACTATTTTTGGTGTTATTCAAATGTTTCAAAATATTGCAGCAGCTAAAACAATTGAGATTGAAACCGTATCTACTGGATTGTATGTAAAAATGGTATCGAGTGCTGCAGGTTTATTATTAGGTATTTTTGCTTTTGCTGCTTACCATTATTTAATGCTAAAAATAGATAGAGTGGCTAATAAAATGGAAGCTCATAATTTAGAGTTCGTAGATATTTTACAACAACCAGCTTAATATTATTCTAAGTTATGGCCATTAGAAAACGCAGTAAGGTTACAACAGAATTTAGTTTATCGGCTATGACCGATATAATTTTTATGTTACTAATTTTTTTTATATTAACATCTACAGTATCTACCGATCCTGTTTTAAAAATTTTATTACCTAAAGGTGTTAAAGATAAAGATGTAACCGCAAAAAAACCAATTAACTTGTATCTAAATGAAAAAGGGGAGTATGCTATTAATACTTCAGGAAATATTTTATTTTCAGATTTACCTTCTGCCCTAGAAATGGAATTAAGCAAAGACCCACTTGTTCCGGTAAGTATTCATGCAGATAAAAATGTATCATATGAAAAAGTAATGGAAATGGTAAGTATGGCTAATAAAAAAGGAGCAAAAGTGGTGTTAGCATTAGAAAAAGAACCAACAACAGCACCTTAACCCACTAAGTAATGACAGAGCAATTAGACGAAATAGAAGTTAAAAACAGAAATATATCTGGCGTAAGCACTATAGTTATAGTTACTATTATAGCCTTATTGCTTTTTTTGTTTCAATTAGAATTGCCAGAAAGACCAAAAACTGCCGAAGAAATGGGCGGTGGTTTAGCGGTAAGTATAGGAGATCCAGATGCAGGCGGTCCAAATGAAGTACCTGTTGAGTCCTCTTATATGCCACCAAGTTCTCCGGCTTTTCAGCCAGATGATATACAAGAAACAACGAAGGATTTTGATGCTATACCAATTCCTGAAAAAGATAAGCCTATAAAACAACCTAAGGTAACCAAACCAAATAATACTCTACCAATCCCTCAGCCGATTAAAAAAACGCAAGATCAACTTGAAGAAGAGGCGTTATTAAAAAAAATGCAAGATAATGCCAAAAAATCAGGGGCTAATGGTGGAACAGGAACAAAGTTAGGCGCACAAGGAAAGCCTGATGGCGTAGCTGGAGGAAAACCAGACGGCAATGGTTCTGGAACCGATGGCAAAGGACCTGGAACTGGCAGTGGGCCGGGCGATAATGGTTTTGGAAAAGCCACTACTGGTAAACCAGGAGTAAAACATAGCTTTGGTAGTAGAAAACTAGAAAAATTTCAAACATCTAATAGTGATGATTGCAATGCAGACGGCACCGTAATTGTAGATGTAATAGTAAAACCTGATGGTTCAATTACTCCCACAGGCATAAATCCAGCTTCAAAATCGCCTAACCAATGTTTGCAAATTTTAGCTAAAAAAATAGCACGTAATTCTAAATTTGCGGCTTCAGATGGAAGTGTTTCAATAGAAGGAACAATTACTATCAATTTTGTATTTTAGTTCGAACAACGTTTTTATAAATTTATTTCTTAAATTATTAATACCTTTGCACAAAAGGCAATTGGCTTGTCGCTCTTGTTGAAAAATAGGAGAGGAAAGTCCGGGCAACACAGAGTACCATACCATTTGAAAAAATGGGCTTTTAAGTAGAAATGCTTATTTGACAGAAAGTGTCGCAGAGAATAACAGCCATGTATGCAAATGCACGGTGATGGTGAAAACGTGAGGTAAGAGCTTACGTTCCTTGCCAGTAATGGCAGGGAAGGATAAACCTTGTGGGTTGTAAAACCAAATATACCGAGGCCATAGGGCTTCTCGTTCTAATAGATGGCAATAATACCAACTTGGCTCGGAGGGTAGGTTGCATTAGATAAATGACAGGCATTTCATAAGCCTTTGGCTTACGAAATACAGAACCCGGCTTATAGATTGTCTTTTTAATTTTTAAAATAAAAAAAGTTGAAGTTTAAAACTCCAACTTTTTTTATAAAATTTAAACTCAACATACACAATAGTATTTTAGAAACTAAAATTATAGGGTGTTAGTTAGGTTAATCCCGGATTAGAAAATGATATTATATTTGAAAAATATTGATTGACAATTTCTAAATCATTTCCGCATTTCTAATGCAGATTTTGGGTTAAAATAATATTGAGTTACTTCATCAATCATTTTCGCTATTTGTGGTTACAGATTTTTCTGTATTACCATTAGGTTCACGCGGTTTTGCCTCGCTAACAATCATTTTTCTGCCGCCTAATTCTGTTTCATTAAGAGCAGCTAGTGCATTTTTACCATCTTCTTCGTTGGCCATTTCAATAAAGCCAAAGCCTTTACTAAGGTTTGTTTCTTTGTCACGAACAATTTTTGCTCCTATTACTTCGCCAAAAGGCTCAAATACGGCTTTCAATTCTTCGGTACGTAATCTGTAATTTAGGTTTCCAATGTAAATTCTCATTTCAATAAGCATTAAGGGTTTAGATTAACAAAACTAACCGATTGTCACAAAATTGCAATATTTTTTAATTTGATAATTCAGAAATATGTGTAATATATTAATAATCAAAGTATTAAATTTATTTTATGTAATTAGTTTTTGTAGAAAAACTATTTATTTTGTTTTATTCCTACTGTTATTTCTCTTTTTGGAGGCAGTCCTTTTGGATTTTCTACTATTAAATTAAGGTTTTTTAATATTCTTTTGTAGACGCCTTGTGCACAATAAGTTACAATTATTCCTGTCTCTTTTAGTAAATTAGTTGCATTTGAAATAGCCTTTTCTGTCCACATTTCTGACTGCTTATTAGGGGCAAAAGCATCATAATAAATTAAGTCAAATCCGTTAAATTCTGTATGACTGTTTTTATATATAATTTCAATATTTTCATATTTAAAATCTTGAATTTTAGAAGTTTTTAAGCAAAAATTAAATTGGGAGTTTATAGAAGTAAAAATATTTGTATTAGCTGAAATCATTTTAGAGAGAAAAGCCAATGAATTCGGTTTAACTTCAAATGTATTATAATAGTTTTTTAATATTTCTTCATTTAATGGGAATGGTTCTAATGCAGTATAAAATATCTTAGAGCTTAGCAAACAATTATCTATTGTTAATAGTGCATTTAGACCGGTGCCAAACCCAATTTCTAAAATATGAATTTCATCTTGTAAGTTTTTAAATCTTTCAAAACCATTTTTTATGTAAACATGCTTACTTTCTCCTACTGCTCCATGCACAGAATGATAGCTTTCTTCTAATTCTTTGTTGAATAAAGTAGAACTTCCATCGTTGGTTTTCAATATAGTTATTAACTCAGAAATTGTAATTAAATAAAAATTTTTTGAGCCAATTTCATAGCATGCTTAAATTGAATTTTATCAATACTATTTTCAATATTAAAGAATTCTAAAAATTTTAAGAGCTTTTCAGTAGGCAAGTTGCCTGTTAACTTATCTGTGGCAAAAGGGCATCCGCCTAGTCCGTTTATGGCTGAATCAAATCTTCTACAACCTGCTTCATAGGCTGTGCTAATATTTTCTAAATAATTATCTTCCCTTGTATGCAAATGAGCGCCAAACTCAATATTTGGCAATTCTTTTTTACAAACTTTAAATAATTTTTCAATGTCTGCAGGCTTTGCTAAACCAATAGTATCAGAAAGGCTAATAATGTTAATTCCTATATCAGCTATTCTTTTACACCATTCTAAGGCAATTTCTATACTCCATTTTTCATTATAAGGATTTCCAAAACCCATGGAAAGATAGGCCACTATCTCTTTTTCAGAATCGTCAGCTAACTTTTTTATTTCACTTAAAATACTGTAGGACTGTTTTATATTTTGGTTGGTATTGCGCAGTTGAAATTGCTCAGAAATACTAAATGGATAACCCCAATAATGTATAATATCAAATTGAGAAGCATTTTCTGCACCTCTTAAGTTAGCCAGAATAGCTAATAGTTTTGTATCTGAATTTAATGAATTCAGACCTTTCAAAACATCTTCCGTATCTGCCAACACAGGCAAAGCTTTAGGTGATACAAAACTGCCACAATCTAAAGTATCAAAACCCACTTTAAGCAAAGAATTGATATACTCTATTTTTAGATGTGTAGGAATAGCATGGTGAAAACCTTGCATGGCATCTCTAGGGCATTCTACTATTTTCACACTCATATAAAGTTGCAAATATACTAAAATTAGTTTTTTTTTGATGTCAAAAACAACTGCGTTTATAGATTGTTTAAATTAATATGATGGTTAGTGAAATTTCTGATTACTCCGGAGTTAATTTATTGCCTCAAAATGGATCTGCTTATTATTTTAAAAATTTTTTTTCAAAAGATGAGAGTGATTTTTTATTCAATATTATTTTAGCAAAAACAAATTGGAAGCACGAACATATTAAAATTTTTAGCAAAGATATACTCCAGCCTAGGCTTACAGCTTTCCATGGTGAACTTGAAATGACTTATAGTTATTCAGGAATAACTATGATACCTTTACCAATGAGCGATGAATTATTATTCATAAAACAAAAAATAGAAACAATAACGAATACTAAGTATAATGTCGTTTTATCTAATCTATATAGAAATGGCAACGACAGTATGGGTTGGCATGCCGATAATGAGAAAAAATTAGGCAAAAATCCAAGTATTGCTTCCGTAAGTTTTGGTGAAAGTAGAGTTTTAAAATTTAAACACATTTATAATAAGCTAATAAAAACTGAGATTGAACTACAGCATGGAAGTTTATTGATAATGCGTGATGAAACGCAACATTTTTGGCAACATTCTATTTCTAAATCAAAAAAAATAACTCAATCAAGAATCAATTTAACTTTTAGAAAAATAATGTAAAGTCTAAACTAACTTATTGTTTTCTTTGTGCCTTTTGCTATCTCGATTAGTTTTTTTTTCAATATTATTTTTTAATGCTTCGGTTAAATTTACACCTGTTTGATTGGCTAAACAAATTAATACCCATAGTACATCTGCCATTTCATCTTCTAGTTGGTAGTTTTTATCACTTTCTTTAAAAGATTGTTCACCATATTTTCGGGCCATAATTCTTGCTAATTCACCCACTTCTTCCATAAGAATGGCAGTATTTGTCAATTCATTAAAATAACGAACACCTGTAGTTTTTATCCATTCATCTACTTGCTGTTGTGCTTCTTGTATTTTCATTTTGAGGGTATTAGCATACAAATTTCGATTAAAAAAATTAAAAATTTCAATAAATTTTATATATTTACTTCAAAACTAAACATATGAAAACAATTTTTTTATCTATTGCAATTATTATCCTGGTAGTAAGCGCAGGATATTCACAAACTGCAACTTCCGACAATACTTATGAGACTTATTTCCCTGTTTTCAAGGATGGAAAAATGGGTTATATTAATATAAGCGGTTAGTTTTTTTATAAATCCAACTTTGTGTCAAAATGAAATTTACACTTTGAAAAACTGGACGGGCAATTATGTAGTAGTAAAAGACAAGGGAAAAAGCGCTATTTATGATAGAAATTCTAAGCAAGTAATAACAGATGTATTTGATGATATAACTATTTACGAAAAGAATAAATAAATAAAGGTGTCAAATAGACTAGGAGAATATTCATTGACCTCTTTGATAGGATTTTATAATTTTGAAGGTGAACAAATAATCCCTCTAAAATATGAATCAAGTTTATTTAGTGGGTATGCATTTAATGATGGATTATGGCAATTTGAAGATAATGACAAAAAAGGATTTCTTAATATGAAAGGAGAAATTGCTATTGCTCCAAAATTTTATTGGAGTAACGATTTTAAAAATAATTATGCTGTTGTTAAATTAGAAAAGGGAGGCCTGTGCGGTGTTATAAATAAAATGGAGATTGTGTACTTCAACCTACATTTCATATTCAGCCAGGATACTTTACAAATGGATTATGCATGATAAAAGGAGAGTCTGTAAAAATAGAAGATAGTTATTTTTCTAAAACACCTTTTGGCTATATAGACATAACTAGAAAATTTATTTTGGAAATACAGATGTAATGAAATTAAATTTCATGGCCCATTTTTTCTCTTTTGGTACTAAGATACAACTTATTATGAGAATTTGGTTCGGTTATTATTGAAATATTTTCTACAATTTCTAAGCCATAACCTATTAAGCCAGTTCGTTTTTTAGGATTATTGCTCAATAAACGCATTTTGCTAACACCTAAGTCACGCAGTATTTGGGCTCCTATTCCGTAGTCTCTTTCATCTGGTTTAAAACCCAATTCAATATTTGCATCTACAGTATCTAAACCTTGTTCTTGAAGTTTATAAGTTTTTAATTTATTTAACAAACCTATTCCTCTGCCTTCTTGATTCATATATAAAATAATGCCTTTGCCTTCTTCTTCAATCATTTTCATCGCTTGGTGCAGTTGTTCACCGCAATCACAGCGGCAGCTGCCAAAAATATCTCCAGTCATACAACTACTATGCACACGCACTAAAACAGGTTCGTCTTTTTCCCATTGGCCTTTAGTAATTGCCAAATGTTGGGTTCCATCACTATTTTGTGTATAGGCTAGCATTTCAAAATCTCCAAATGCGGTGGGCATATTTACACTAATTTCACGTTGAATAAAACTTTCATTTTTTATTCTATATTTAATTAAGTCTTCAATAGAAACTATTTTTAAATCATGTTTTTTAGCCAATTCAAATAATTGTGGTAAACGGGCCATTTCACCATCTTCCTTTAATATTTCTACAATACAGCCTACTGGTTGTAAGCCTGCTAAACGGGCTAAATCTACTGCAGCCTCAGTATGCCCTGCACGTTTTAGTACACCTTCTTTTTGAGCTTTTAATGGAAAAATATGACCTGGTCGTGCTAAATCTGTTGGGTTAGTATTTTTATCTATTAAAGCAATTACAGTTTTGCTTCTATCGCTAGCAGAGATGCCAGTAGTGGTGCCATGTCCCTTTAAATCTACAGAAATTGTAAATGGGGTTTCATGCACTGAATCGTTACTGCTAACCATCATGCCTAAGTTAAGTTCATCGCATCTTTCGGGTAAAAGGGGCACACAAATTAAGCCTCGCCCAACAGTAGCCATAAAATTAATCATTTCTGGTGTTACTTTTTCAGCAGCAGCTAAAAAATCACCTTCATTTTCACGATCTTCATCATCTACCACTATTATTAATTTACCTGCTTTTATATCTTCTATTGCCGACTCTATTGAATCGAGTTTAAATTCACTTGACATTATATTAAAAATATTACTGCAAAGGTAACAAATACTTTCTATCAATGTTTTTCTAACTTTCATTTTTTATTAATCAAGAGTTGAATCTAAATTATTGTATTACATTTGAAGTTTAATACTATTGGAATTAGAAGAAATATATAGAAATCATAAAAGCTTAGTCTATAATTTGGCACTCCAATATATTCAAAATGCAGAGGATGCTGAGGAAATAACCCAAGATGTATTTGTTTCCATACATTTTTCTGTCTCAAAATTTAATGAGCAATCTAAAATTGCAACATGGATATATCGCATTACAATTAATAAATCATTAGATTTTATAAAAGCTAAAAATAGAAAAAAGAGGTTAGGAATATTTGCATCTTTATTTTATGACAACAGCAATGAACTTAAAAATGATTTGGCTGTATTCAATCATCCTGGAGTTTTACTTGAAAGTAAAGAAGAATTAGAGAAAATTTTCAAACACATCAATCAATTACCTAAGAATCAAAAAACAGTTATTATTTTAAATAAAATTGAACAAAAAACTATACAAGAAACAGCAGAAATTATGAATGCGAGTTATAAAGCTACAGAATCGCTAATACAGAGAGCAAAAAATAATTTATTAAAAAAACTAAAATAACGGGGGAAATGAAATATTATGTCGTCTTATAAAAAAGAACATAAAATACTTGAAATGGAGAATAAATTAAACATATTAGAACAAATTCAAAAAGTTGAAGCTAATCCTTATTTATTCAATAAAATTGAAAACAGAATTAACCAACAAATAACCAATTTTATATCACTTAAATTATCTTGGTCTTTAGGTTTTTTATTCTTGTTAGTTTTTGCAGTTAATATATTGGTTATAAAAAATCAAGGCCGAAAAAATGAGCAAATAAGTATTTCTAAAGTTGCAAAAGCTTTGCACTTAAACACCAATAATAATTTGTATGAATAAAATTAAGTTATTAACGATTATCTCATTAGGATTACTAATTTCTAATCTATTATTAATTGGCTTCATTGTTTTTAAAAAACCAGGGCCTAATAGAAATGAAGGTCCTAGAGATATTATTATAGAAAAACTTCATTTGAATGCTAAACAAATAGAACAATATGACCAACTAATTGCATGGCATAGAAAAGAAGTTGGTCAAACGGATGAAAACATCAAGTCGATTAAAAATGAATTGTATAAAAATATTAAAAAAGAAAATAATCTTCAATTAAAAGATTCTCTGATTAAATTAATAGCAAACAATCAAATTCAATTAGAGAATGTCCATGTCAAGCATTTTGAGGATCTTAAAAATATTTGTACAAAAGAACAGTTGCCAGCATTTGAAGAATTGACGAAAGAACTGGCAAATTTTTTTAGTAAAGGAAAACCAAGGCCTCAAAATAATTCTAATTAGTTGTTTAACAATAAATTAAAGTATGTCATATTTTATAGATTAAAGTTTTTTTTTCTTGAGTAGTCAAAAAATTATTTAACCAAATGTGATATCAAAATACAACCAAATCAAGCAAAAGAGATGTTTTTATATAATATTTTTGGTGATGACATTACATGGAAAACGATTGCCTCACAAGAGGAAGATGCTCTACATAAATATTATATACCCTTTTTGGTTCTATTTCTAACTCTATTCCATTTCATGTTAATTTAGATATTCATAAAGTTGAAAATGGCTTAAAAAATTCAGTAAAATAGAAATTTCAAAATATAAAATAATATGAAAAGAATACTTAACGGCATCTTATTGTTAATAAGCTTCAACCTTGCAGCTCATGACATAAATCAAAGTAATTTAATGCAAAAAGAATGGATCATTAAAGGCAATAAAACTTCATTTAAAGGCAATTTTTTAGTGATGAAAGAAAATATGGTTAATATTGAGACAATTGAAGGTAAAGTGATAGCCATACCTTTTGAAAAATTATCTTTAAATGACCAAACTTTTATTCAGAAGAGGATAGAAAAAATAAAAACCATCAATCGGCAGTTATTACAAAGAAATAAGACGCTTGAATCCAATCAATCAATTATTGACACTAAGACCGCTCTTATCTTTATTTTTTTAATATCGCTTTTATTTGGCATTGTCTATAAGTTTAGAAAACAAGAAATTTTTAAATATCTAATTCCAGTACCTGCTGTTGGTTTAATTATTTTTATTTCTAGTTTTACTCATAAGGCAATGAAATCAATGCAAGTAACTACCTCTGTTACATTTATGGATTCTGCTTTTGCTCCTTTTAAACCCAATGTATATACCAGATATGATGCCAACTATTTCTATGTTGAATCAAAAGGAGTACCTACAACACATGGCATGATGGCGGGTATTTCTAATCATGGATGGCAACAACAAGTGCCAATTCCTCAATGCTACACAGGTACTAATCCCTGGAGCATTCCTTTACACCCGGAAATTGCTGCAACACCAGTCCCTGCAGATGCTTCGCATTTTTTAAGAGGAGCCCTTGCATTGGCTATTAATGGTATCCCTATTTTTAATGTTTATACTAATACTGGTGTAGATTCTTATGTTGATGGTCAATTAGATAATTTTGGAGGACACTGTGGTAGAGCAGATGATTACCATTACCATCTACCCCCTTTGCATTTATATAACTATACTGATGCTAAATTGCCTATAGCCTTTGCTTTGGATGGGTTTGCAGTATATGGTTCAAAAGAACCAGATGGAACCAATATGAATACCCTTGATGCAAATCATGGACATTATTTCAGTGGTGTTTACCATTATCATGGCACTTCTCGCGCACCTTATATGGTGGGCAGTATGGTTGGAAAAGTTACTGAGGATAACACTTTGCAAATTATACCACAAGCTGCTGCCAAACCCGTGAGAAATGAAAACTGGACGCCATTAAAAGGTGCATTAATAACCTCTTGCACTTCAAATGCTAGCAATAATGGATATAATTTATCATATACACTCAATGATACTATAGGGTATGCAACAAATTTTAGCTGGACAACTGCTGGTAAATATAAATTCGATTATGTAACACCAAAAGGAACTACCTCAAAAACATATAATGGTTTTGTTCAGTGTTCATTGCCATTATCTATTAAAAATAGTTTGTACGATAGTTACTTTTCAATTTCACCCGTTCCTGCTTCTCAATCCATTAATATCATAATTAATAATCAATTAAGAGATTCTGAAATTAATGGAATAAAAATTTTCAATATTAATGGTCAAGTTGTTTATACTGCCAATAAATTTTTGAGCTCTATAGATGTAAAATCATATTTAAATGGGTTGTATTTTGTTCAAATTTCAACTACTAAAGGCGATATTTATAAAAAGATAATCATTCAAAAATGAGTAAATTGAAACGTTATTTGATATCGATTATTTGCCTATTCATTTCTAATATTACATTTTCTCAATACACTGGAACCGGATCTATTACAAAAGGAAACGCTTCAGTAAGTACTTCAAATTTATACATATGCACTAGCGGAAGGATAACAAACTTAGGAACTATTTCATCAACTGACAATAAGACTTGGGAGGTGCCAGCAAAGGTTAATTTTTCAAATTCATCATTTCCATTTGCTTCCGATTTAAATAATGTTTGCAATGGCAACAATTACAGTAATACAACTGCCGCATTAGCAGCATTAAATGGTTCTGATATTATAACAATAGATACTGATGGAGAGATTATTACAGCATTTGTCTTTGCTGATAATTATTTTGAAATTTATATTAATGGTGTGGCTGTTGGGAAAGATAAAGTACCGTTTACACAATTTAACTCAAGTATAGTGAGGTTTAAAGTTAAAAGACCTTTTATAATTGCTATGCAATTAGTGGATTGGGAAGAAAATTTGGGTTTAGGTTCAGAAAATAATAATGGGTTTGCATACCATTCGGGTGATGGAGGCATGGTCGCTGTTTTTAAAGATTCAAAGAATAATATCATTGCAAAAACTGATAACTCTTGGAAAGCTCAGACATATTATATCTCTCCTATTCAGGATTTAACCTGTCCTCAGGAAATTGGAAATCAGAGGTTAACAAATAATTGCAGTACTCAAGATGTAAATGATGGCAGTAAATTTTATGGAATTCATTGGGTAAAACCATCTGGTTGGATGAATGCAAATTTTAACGATTTTGATTGGCCTTCTGCTGCCTCTTTTTCAAACACAAGTGTTGGAATTAATAATAAACCTTCCTATACAAATTTTGCAGATATTTTTGATGATGTAATAAATGATGCACAATTTATTTGGAGTTCGAATTTAATTCTTGACAATGAAGTATTAGTAAGATACACAGTTCCCGAATCCATTACTGCAATAACAACCCAATTATTATTTAATCACCTTAAAATTTACCCAAACCCTAGCTCAGATGAATCTATATTTATTGAATTTGGAGACTTATATTCAAATGCTCAAGTGAATATTTTTAATTTGGAGGGGCAGAAACTCTTAACATTTAAATGTATAGATTTAAAAAACAAAATCAATATTTCTAAATTAAATCATGGTGTTTATTTTGTAAAAATAAAGATAGATGGAAAAGAAAAAATAGAAAAGCTA
>JABMMZ010000071.1 GCA_013205405.1 Bacteroidota bacterium
GGATAAATTCTCTTTAGCGTCATTTAAATTTAATGTATAAAAAATCATAAATTACATATTTTAATATGCAAAATTACGTATTTATATTTAAAATACAATATATTTTATACTTATTTATTATTTATTAATATTAATTTGATTGTTATAATAATCAAAATTAGTTAAAAATATATTATTGAATATTATAATATGCAAAATATGTAATTAAAATGTATTTTATATAATATAATAAATGGATAAAATAAAATTAGATACTACAGAATTGCTGCCCAATAGTTTGTCATTTATAGATACTAATTATAATAATAATGAATATTCTGCGCTTTATTATTTAGAACCGCTTGTTTCAAATTCAATTAAAAATAAATTCTTTGAATCAAATGAAATATTGTTAGCCTCTAATTTACCCAATGCTACTTATGGTTTAAAACTGTCAGTGCAAGGTGGAAATGTGCAGTTGTCTTGGAACTATTTTGATAATACAACAATTACTACTTTTGATATTTACAAATGGCAGGTGGGTGAAGAACCTGAAAAATAGGTTCAATCAAGCCATCTGAAAAATTCTATCAAGATAAAATAACCAATTCTGATAGCCTAATATTTTACTATGTAAAGGTTGTAAATGCTTTTGGTGAAAGCGAGTCTTCATCTGAAATCGAATAGATACTACTAAAAAAAGAACTCCCACAAGATTGAATACCGCTACTTTTCCAATTTGTATGATTTAATAAATAAACCCATTGTGCTTTTGGTACCAGAAGTAAACATATTAAATGTAAACCCAATCTATATAATAGATGGCGACCAAGCCTATAAGAAACAAGTAGATGAATTATCAATTTATATAACCGATTATATTATAAATCCCAATGCATACCTTAACACTATAACAATTGAAACAGGAGATGCAGTTTCAGTTGTTATATTAGAGGTAATTTGGAAATAGATTTTTAATCATAATTTATATTTTAATCTTATAATTGTCAATCAATTCTATTGGAGAAACTAATACATCACTGAGGGCCGTAATAAAACTACCTTGGGGCGCAATGGATAAAGCATAACCTAATGGTTCTATTTCATCTGCCACTCTTTCCCATTTTGCATTAGGATTTTGTTGTAAAATACCTTCTACTAATTCCGCCACAATTTCTTCAGCTTGTTTTCCTCTTAAAAATTTAACTTGGTGAATTAGAATTACATCAAACATAGCAGCTGATATTTTACCTAATTCAATAGTATCTGATGTTTTTCTGTCACCTGTGCCAACAATTATACCAATTTTTTTAGTTGCCGAAACAGTGGATAAGAAATCTCTAATGCCAGAAAATCCATCTTGATTGTGTGCAAAATCAACTAAAACTTTATGATTGCCAACATCAAAAATATTCATACGTCCTGGTGTTTGCTCAGGTGAAGGAATGAAGGTTTTTAGACCCTGAGAAATAAATTCAGGACTTATTCCGAAGTTTATAGCAGCTAAGGTTGCTGCTAAAGCATTTTGGGTCATAAAATTTAACTTGCCACCAAAAGTTATTGGAACATCCTTTACTTTAATGATGCTTGTTTTTTTAGTTTTGTCTTGAAAAAAAATCTCATCGTTTTCAATATAACAGCATGAACCATTAGCCTCTAGCTTTGATAATATTATTGGATTAAGAGCATCCATACTAAACCATGCAACATTGCATTTGGCATTGCGACCAATATTTACTGTATAAGCATTATCGGCATTAAGTATTGCAACTCCATCTTTTTTAATAGCATTTACAACAACGCTTTTAACTTGAGCCAAATCCTCCATAGTTTCAATATCAGATATGCCTAAATGATCCTCTTGCACATTGGTAATTACAGCAATATCACAAATATCAAAACCTAATCCAGCACGAACAATTCCGCCTCTTGCGGTTTCAAGAACAGCTACCTCTACTAATGGACTTCTTAGAATCATTTCTGCACTTTTTGGGCCTGTGGTATCACCTTTATCTACTATTTTATGATTGATATAAATGCCATCGCTTGTTGTAAATCCAACACACAAATTATTCTGACTTATAATATGCGCAATTAACCGTGTGGTGGTTGTTTTTCCATTACTACCAGTTATGGCGATAATAGGAATTCTAAAGTCTTTTTTCTCTCTAAAATCTTTTTCAATTTGTACATATTTATCAGCATTAATGGCTTCAATTCCTGATTTTCCATATCCAAACTGAAAAGGATAATCCTCATCAGAATTGATAGTAGGAATATTCAATTTTTCGGCTTGATCAATAAGTAAATTTAATTTTTCATCCTGTTTTTCTTTTTCAAAAACAGAGGATAATTCTGATATTATTTTTTCAAAATTAATATCTTTATTGGCTAATAAATCCTCTAAAATAGCAGCAGCTTTTTTAGCTGACTCTTTTCCTAATTGTTCTGTTTTATATTCAAAATAAACAATATATATGTTAGGATATTTTGTTTTTTTACATCCCCAAAAAGCTAAATTGTTTTTACTTGTTGCATTTTGCAAAGCAAGCCCAATAGAAGAGAATAGTTGAAGTGTTTTTTCATTATTTGAGTTTCCTTCTTTTATTAGGAAGTCAATTAAATATTCTTTAAAAGTAGAATTAATTTTATCTTCAAATAGAGGCGAAAAAATTTCATTGTTCACTAATTCAACTCTTACTTGAATTAATTTTGTTTTTAAATTACTCCAATAATTTGGTCCTCTTAAAGCCTGAGTTGATAGAATTTTCACAGCCGCAAAATAAGCTGAATAGTTCAATAAAAAAATTTGATTATTTTTAAAATATTAATTTTAAAAAACCATCAGAATCCATTACTGGTATGTTCACTTTATTATGCACAAAGCCATCGTTTACAGTATATGTTTTTATCTTTAAATCAATAAGATTCTGAGATGCTGAAGATTGTGAGACCGAACCAAAGAATATAAGTAAAAGATAATATTTGAAACTATGCCTATTGATAATAAGCAAACCTACATAAAAAAAGCAATCTTATTAAAATAAAATAAAAAGAATTATTCTTTAATTAGTTTTTGAGTACTTATTTTTTTGGAATTATAATACTGAATAGTGTAAAATCCAGCACTTAAATTTGTTAAATTAATACAGTGATTAATTGTATATTCTTTAATAATTTCTGTATAAATTACTTGACCTTGTAAGTTGTAAATTTTTATAATTTCTCCTTCATAAAATGTGTTTTTAAAATACACTATACCTGTTGTTGGATTTGGGTAAATATTATCTTGAGCCATTTCATTTGAAATAATTTCCTTAACTCCCGTGCTTAAAACAGTACAATAGGCAATGTTTGTTTTGCCTACATATTGATTATCGAAAAATACTGCAGCTGTGTTTTTTATTAAATTGCCAGTACTAGTTGGTTTCATTACAACTTTAAATCCAATGTATGAACTACTGGCTAAATTCTCAAAATTTTTACTTGGATTAGGTGGTAATTTGATATTGTTAAAATGCCAAATTAAGATACCTCTATAATTATTATTGGGGTCAGTTTGAATTTCTGTATAGTATGGCTTATTACTTCCTGTTTCTTGAATATAACTCATGTCTAAATTCAAATCTAATGTATCGGAAATTACAGCATTATATACTGTATCTGTTGTAAAATTATTGAATACAATATCATACCTTATTTGTCTATTATTAAATGATAAATAAGAAACTGAATCACTTGGAAGTGGGGCAGGAGAGGTGTATTTTTTAAACGGATTTAAAGCATTTACCACACTTTGAGAAATTGAATCTACATCATCATCATTGTATCCATTATTTCCGCCTATAATAGAGGAAGATGCCATGGCAGAAAATTGAGTGTTGGGTTCAAAAAAAGTATCGTTTGGATAACCACTATAATTAAAATAACGCTCTTCATATGGTTTTAAATTTAAATAAATCCAACTGTAGGTTGAATCCTTATACTCTGTTGGTATTGGTAATATTTTGTCACCAGATAATTTCGTATTAACTTTCAATTTAACAACACCATTTAAAGTATTTGAACCTACATTGATAATTTTAACAATGTAGTTAATTTTTTTCCTTTTTATAACTTGCTCTCCCTTTGTAGAACTTAATATAATTCTAATATCATTAATATTTGGTCTTCTGGTAAGAGGAAATTGTAAACTATCTAAATATCTTCCTAATGGAATTGTTTTAGATACAGTAGTATCTGCACAATTACTTTTTATGTAATTTCTAAGAGGTTTTATTTCAAATTTATAGGTACTTTGATTATTGGGTAATAAAAATTCTGTGAGTCCGTTTTCCAATGTTATTGCTCCTCTATTTAAAGGAGCTAGTTTTACAAATTGCTTTCCTATCCCTTTTTCATTTCTTTCTTGAATACAATTATTATTGCTATCAATAAAAACTTTTGCTTTTACTAAAGTGAAATTTTTATAAAAACGCATTACAAATCTATTGTCTCGTAATAAACTAATAGGCTCATTTGCATTGCCTAATGCCCACAGCAAGCCTCTAACTTCAAAAATATTATAAGCCCTTTTGTAATTGTTAGTATAATTATTCCAAGTATTATTTTCTAATTGAATTATTTGATGCTCAATATTTAAAACACCATTAATTTTAAAACTGCCGCATGCCCAAATATTATTGTCATACCAAACCAATTTAGAAATACGCCTGATGCTATCCAAATTATTCATTATTTCTAAATATTTTCCATCATATTTAAAAATTCTTTTATAGCCCAAAACATCAAAACTGCCATAAACTTTTTTACTATTAAGCACAAGTTTTTCAATAGGTTTTGGTAATGTTAAAAATGTATCCAAATCTTTCCCCTCTTTAAGTAAATACAAGTATTTTGAGGTATGGCCAGCTATTTTAGTAAAACTACCACTTATGGCCACAGCGCTATCACTTACTGCTATATCATTTACAATATTATTAGGCATACACGTTTTGCAATTTTGTAACGCAAAGCTAAAATTAAAGCCATTATAGGCTACTAAAAATGGAATAGAATCGCTTCCTGCCTTGTTAAAATTACCTCCAAATAACAATTTATTTTCATAAATATTTACAGCTGAAATATTGCCAAAAAATGCATTCGCTTTTAAGAATTTTGCAACACCTTCCCATCTGCCTGCTTTAAATCTAACAGCAGCATTAAATGAATCATTGGCAAAAGTAAAATTGCCAACCAAGTATAAGGAGGTTTGATATACTTTTAATGCCACCACTTCCGCATCTTTATTGAGTTTTAATAAAGGAAATTTCAACCAAAATTTACCATCCCATTTGCTAGCTTGCCATACTGATTCATTGGCACTTACATATATTTTAGATACAACATAAATAGAAGAAATATCGCTGGTAATAGCACTGGCTGGACCAACGTTGTAATTCCCCTCGGGATACCAAACCTGTGCTTTTGAATTGCAAAAAACAAATAGGCTAAAGAAAAATAAGTATATATTTTTGTTTTTCAGCATTTTTTTAGTTTAACAAAAATAAGAGTTTTAGTGATAATCCAAAACTATAAGGATTATCTTTTGCACCAAATTGAGATTTAAAACGTGAGGTAGCAGCGTAGTTGGCAAAAATATTGGTTTGAACCAATAAGTTTTTAGTCAAATTTCTCTGAACACCTAATGTTAATTGAGGACTAAAACTCAATTTGTTTTCATTCTTTTTTAATGCATTGTATGAATACAAATAATTATTCGAAGGATTTATAATTTTAGTACCTTGTCTTTTAGTATTAATGCCAATTACGCCTCCAAATCCAAATATCAAATTGGTTTTAGAATTAAGCATTTGCGTATAATTATATGAAAATGGGATATCTATTTTTTTAATAATTATAGTTTGTGATTCATTAATAGTTGTATCTCTACCTCTAGTTAAAAAATAACCAATAATTTGACCACTAGTGTTTCTGACAGGTAAAGAATCGAAAATTTTATAGGAATAATTATA
Source organism: Bacteroidota bacterium (assembly GCA_013205405.1). Classification (GTDB taxonomy): domain Bacteria; phylum Bacteroidota; class Bacteroidia; order NS11-12g; family UBA955; genus JABMMZ01. The sequence goes on from JABMMZ010000071.1 coordinate 5,994, forward strand.
GTTTGATGTCCAATTTTGCTGCGTAAACTGTCCGCCAATTTGTATTTGATTTTTACCTTTTTGAAAACCAGATGCTACACCATAACTAAATTGTGTGAAGGGTTTTTCAGCACTATTTCGTATTGAATTGTAAGTACTATTATTACTTTTAGATAATGCTCTATAGGTTTCTGCCATTTGGGTATTTAAACCAATAAAGTAATTTATTTTAGAATTTGGAAGTTTTGGTTTATACTTACTCTCGAATCTTTTTTTAGCGGTATCTGATTTAAGAATGTCAATTGGAGTAAAAGAATTTATAGTAGTTAAATTAATTCTTTGGTATTTGATTTTTAAGCTTTCCATTGCATCTAAATCTGATTTTTCAAATTCATTATTAAAGTTAGAATTATTAAAATTTGCATTATTTATTTCAGCAAATGTAGAATTTAAATTTACAGAACCTATACTCTCGCCTTTAGCTTTTGAAGATTCAATATTATTAATATTAAAAATTTCTTTGTTAACTTTAATATTATAATTTATTTTTTGACTTTTTGTAAGTAAATCTATTTTATTATTAGAGGAATTAGAAGTTTCAGTCAGCGTATTTTGGTCAGGGTTATTTAGCAAATTTGTACTTTCTGAATTTATAGAAGTCACTTTTAGTTTAATATTTACTTGTGACTTATTTTTAATCAATTGGCTGCTAATAATAGCTACAGTTCCTATTATAGCTATATTTAACCACCACCATAGTATTTTCTTTTTCCCTTTGCCTTGTGCGTTATTAAGTTTATTTTTTGTAGCTGTCCAATCACTGTTGGTAATAGCTATTTCAAAATCGTTAAAAGCAATTCCAATAGAGGATAAAGGGATACCTGTGGATGTTTTTTGTTTTTCAAGACGCTCCTTTACAATAAGCCAATCGGTATTATTAATAGGCAACTCAAAATTTTTGAAAACATTTTCAAAAGACTTCAAATTCAAATTTTCAATATTTTCCATAGCTCTATTTATATCCAAAAGGGAAGGAGCTATTTCAAGATTTTTCAATCCGTTAAAGAATAAGGAGTCAATATGAATTTTATTGTTTTCCAATGTTTTTTATATTGCGGTTGCTTGTATTTTTAGTATTTCAGTTTTTAAAAAATTGCGGGCTCTATTCAATTGCGATTTACTTGTGCCTTCACTAATGCCTAGCACAGTGCCTATTTCTTTGTGGGCTAAGCCATCTATGGCATACATATTAAATACCATTTTGTAACCATTTGGCATCTTATCAATCAGACTTAAAAGTTCTTCTTGGTTTAAGTTTGGTTCTTCTAAATAGTCATCTTCGCCCATTTTGGTATCGTCATCAAAGTAATGTTCATCTCTTACAAATTGTACTTTATTTATCTTTTTTACCATATCTATGGCGGTATTCATCATTATTCTAGTTATCCAAGTATTAAAACTACTTCTGCCTTCATATTTCGTTAAATTGATAAATATTTTTACAAATCCATCTTGCATAGCATCTTTGGCATCATCTATATCTATTAGATAACGTCTACAAACACCAAGCATTTTAGGAGCAAACTGTTTAAAAAGTTTTTCTTGCGCCCAACTTTGGTTTTGTTTACATTGTAATATCAATTCGTCAATATCACTCAAATTTTAAATTTAGGTTTCTACAAAGTTAGTCAGTAAAATTCAGAAAGGTTGCATCGTTTTTATTCTTTGATTTATAAAAAACTCTAACTTACCCTTCCCCAAAAATTATCTTGTTGGTGTTTTTGCAGGTATTCTAATAGTATTTTATTTTCAATTAAAGCCAAAGCAGGGTCGTTTTTGAGTATAAAATTGGCGGCACGTTTGGCAAGATCTATTATTTCATCATCTTTTACTAGGTCTAATAATTTAAAATCAGGTAATCCGCTCTGTCTTGTACCTAATAAATCGCCCGGACCCCTGAGTTCTAAATCTACCTCCGAAATCTCAAAACCATTATTGGTTTTACACATAGTGTTAATCCGCTTTTTAGAAGTGTAGTTTAAATTTTCTTTACTCATTAATATACAAAAACTTTGCTCGGCACCTCTACCTACTCGTCCCCTTAGTTGATGCAATTGAGATAATCCAAATCTATTGGCATTTTCTATTACCATAACACTGGCATTGGGCACATTTACACCTACCTCTATTACGGTAGTAGATATCATAATTTGTGTAATACCTGCTTTAAAACGTTGCATTTCTAATTCTTTAACATCCGCTTTCATTTTGCCATGTAATAAGCTAATCTGGTATTTAGGAATGGGAAAATAGCTGCATACTACATCATAACCGTTCATTAAATCATTTAAATCTAGCTTACTACTTTCTTCTATCAGTGGATAAACAATGTATGCTTGGCGGCCTTTTTTTAATTCATTGTCTACAAAAGCCATTATGTCTGCTCTAAAAGACTCATCTCTATACAAAGTCTTTATTGGTTTTCTATCTTTTGGAAGTTCATTAATAACAGAAACATCTAACTCCCCATGCACTGTCATGGCTAAAGTACGAGGAATTGGAGTAGCGGTCATCACCAATACGTGTGGCAAAATTGAGCTTTTATTCCATAGCCTTGACCTTTGTGCTACACCAAAGCGGTGTTGTTCGTCTATTACCACAAATCCAAGTTTACTAAAAGTTACATCATCTTCAATAAGTGCATGGGTTCCTATTAAAATATTAATTTCATTAGTATTTAATTGTTCTAATATGGCTTGCCTATTTTTTTTGGTTGTTGAACCTGTTAGTAGTTTTATATTAATTGGTAAATTACCCAACATGTCTTTGATAGTAAAATAATGTTGAGTGGCTAATATTTCGGTTGGGGCCATTAAGCAAGTTTGATAACCATTGTCTATGGCCATTAACATGCACAAAAGTGCTACCACAGTTTTGCCACTTCCTACATCTCCCTGTAGCAAGCGGTTCATTTGATTACCATTGCTTATATCCGCTTTTATTTCTTTTATAACTTTTTTTTGCGCATTGGTAAGTTCAAAGCTTAAACATTCTTTGTAAAATGTATTAAAATTATCTCCCACCTTTAGCATCTTTATTCCTTTTTGTTCTTGCAAGCGGGTAATCTTGTTCTTTTCATTACGCATAGCCAATGTAAACATTTCATCAAACTTTATTCTACGCTCGGCAGTCAATTGTTCATTAACTTTTTTAGGTAAATGAATAAAGTAATAGGCATGTTTTCTTGGAATTAGCTTTAATGGTTTAGATACAGACTCAGGAATGTATTCTGATAAATCAAACTCTGAATGAACGAGAATTTGTTTAATTGCATTCATAAAAAATTTGGAATCCATAAAACGGGCCTTTAGTTTCTCGGTTAAAGGATATACTGGTTCCATGTTTAGGCCACTCTCATTATCTTCTATTGAATATAATTTTATTTCAGGATGAACAATAGAAATTTTACCTTTAAAATCATTTATTTTACCAAAAACAGTATAAAAAGCACCTTCTTTCAAAGTTTTTGCTACATATTGAAAATTTTTAAACCAAGTAAGTTCAATATTCCCTGTTTTATCTTCCAAAACTGCTATTAGCCTTTTACCTTGCTTAGTGCCTGCAATAGTTATATCAAATAATTTCCCCCTCAATTGAACATTGGTGGTATCATCATTAATATCTGCAATATTGCTTATTTTAGATTTATCTACGTATCTATTTGGAAAATAATGTATTAAATCAAAATAGGTAAAAACATTGATTTCAGCTTTTATCAATTCAGCTTTTTGAGGGCCAACGCCTTTTAAATATTCTATGGGCGTACTAAGAAATTTGTTTTCCAAAATAAGAGTACTGCAATATTGAGGAAATTAATAGAAATAAAAAATGCAATTGGTTTTTTTAAATGTTTTCGTTTAAACTGTAATTTAGATTGTAAATTTGCAGAAATTTAAATTTAAATGGATAAAATAGTTATAACATTTGTTGCATTTTACTTCATTTCCTGCAATGATAATAAGCATAAAGTTTCTGAAATGGAAAAAATTGAAATTAATTTACCAGATACATTTATACAAAATGAAGAGTTTAAAATTGACTCATTAGAAAAAGGAAGTTTTGATTCAAAATTATATACAAACGAAATAGATTTTACAATAGACGCTAAAATGGCAGGATTAAAAATGAAGTCGAAAAATGATTTTAGTAATATGGATGCCTCAAACTGTAAAAAAATTTATAGTAAATATCTTATTTCCCTCAAAAATAGCTCAGATACTTTTTTTACAAATTATAACATAGGAAAAGCTAAGAATTTTATTGAAGCCTTAGATTTGCAGAAAAGTTTACTTATTTTGGAGACAAATGTTAATCTAAAAGTAATAACACATAAAACAAATATGATAGAATTATTAATGAATAAGAAGTATAAAAATATAGAGTCAAAAAAATAATTAAAAATATATTTTGTAGTTTTGTTAAAAGAGCATACTTTTGCAGAAATTTAAAATAAACAATAAATCAAAGAATGAAAAAATTAATCATCGCATCATTTGTTGCAGCTTCTTTTGCAGCTTGTAACAACGCTCCTAAAGTTGAAGCTAATCCAGCTGTTGCTGCTGCAAGCGCTTGGGTAGACTCTATCACTAACATTGCTACTCCAACTTACGATTCTGCTACTTGGGCTAACTACTCAGCTGCTTATGCTACTGCTACAGGTTCTATCGATACTGCTACTTTAAGTGCAGATGATAAACTTGCTTTTGCTGCTGCTGGCAATAAATGGGCTGGATATGCTACTACTTTTTCTGAAAAAGTAAATGCTGCTAAAGAAACTACCAAAGTATTAGCTCCAGTTACTCCAGTAATCACCGAAAGTGCTGAAAAAGGTAAATAGTTATTAAAATCTGCTAAACTGAACTATCACATTAAAATAAAAAAATAATTTCATCAAGAAATTAAAATATTAAAAAGTTGGACTGTAAATAGTCCAACTTTTTTTTGTTCTATACTTTTTTCAATTGCCATCAATAGAATTTATTTTAAAGTATTTTTTTAAATGAAAATGAATTCAAAAAATATATATTATGAAACCTTTGATACTATTGTTATTATGAATAATTTAAATTAAATTTGCCGCCCCTACAAAGGAGGAAACAAAATTTGACAGAAGAACAATTAAACGAAGGCACAGCAACAACTAGTGTTGAGGCAGCCACAGAAACCCCAAAAACCCATGTAAAAACAGAAGCTACTCCAGCTGCGGGAGCTTTTGATTGGAGTATGGACAATGCAGGATTTGGCAATTATGATAATAGCCAAAGAAAAGAATTAGAATCTTTGTATTCAAATTCTATTAAAAACGTAGCTGAAAATAATTTAGTAAGCGGATATGTAGTAGCAATCTCTGATAGAGAAGTTGTTGTTAACATCGGTTTTAAATCTGATGGTATTATTTCTAAAAATGAATTTAGAGATTTACCAAACTTAAAAGCAGGGGATGTTGTAGAAGTTTACTTGGAAACTGTTGAAGACCAAGATGGACAATTAATTATTTCAAGAAAAAGAGCCGTACAAGAAAAATCTTGGGTTAATATTATTGAAGCTATGGAAAAAGCTACTGTTATTACTGGATTAGTAAAAAGCAGAACCAAAGGTGGCTTAGTAGTAGATGCTTTAGGAATGGATGCTTTCTTGCCAGGTTCTCAAATAGATGTTAAACCTATTAAAGATTACGATCAATATGTAGGTAAAGACATGGAGTTCAAAATTGTAAAAGTGAATGAGATTTTCAAAAATGTTGTTGTTTCGCACAAAATATTAATTGAAGATGATATTGAAGCACAAAAATCTACTATATTATCTAAATTAGAAAAAGGACAAGTATTAGAAGGTATTGTTAAAAACGTAGCACCATTTGGTGTATTTGTTGATTTAGGTGGTATTGATGGTTTATTGCATATCACTGATATTTCATGGGGTAGAATTAACCATCCAGATGAAGTATTAAAAATAGATGATAAAATAAATGTAGTTGTTCTAGAATTTGATGATGAGAAAAAACGTATCTCTTTAGGTATGAAACAATTATCGGAGCACCCATGGGATTCTGTACAAGCAACTATTAAAGTAGGAGAAAAAATTAAAGGTAGAGTAGTAACAGTAGCTGATTATGGCGCATTTATAGAAATTAAACCAGGTGTAGAAGGTTTGGTGCACGTTTCTGAAATGAGCTGGAGCAGCCATTTACGTACGCCACACGATTTCTTAAAAGCAGGTGATGATGTAGAAGCTATTGTTTTATCTGTAGATAAAGAAGAGCATAAAATGTCATTGGGCATCAAACAATTAACACCGGATCCTTGGGCTACTATTGTAGAAAAATATAAAGCAGGTAGCAAACATACTGGTATAGTTAAAAACTTAACTAGCTATGGCTTATTTATTGAGTTAGAAGAAGGTGTAGATGGTTTAGTGCACGTTTCAGATTTATCTTGGACCAGAAAAATAAAACATCCGTCTGAATTCATTAAAAAAGATGAGAAAATTGACGTTGTTGTTTTAGAAGTTGATTCTGCAAACAGAAGATTATCTTTAGGACACAAACAATTAGAAGAAAATCCTTGGGATACTTTTGAAACTATTTTCAATTTAGGAACTGTGCACGAGGGTACTATAGTAGGTATCAATGATAAAGGTGCAAGTGTTCAATTACAATATGGTATCGATGGTTTTGCTCCAAAACGTCATTTAGTGAAAGAAAATGGTAGCAAATTGAAAGAAGATGAAGTATTAGCATTTGAAGTTATTGAATTCAATAAAGAAAACAAAAGCATTATTTTATCACATACCAATACTTGGAAAGCTGAAGACAAAGCTAAAAAAGCTGAAGAACAAGCCCAATACGAAAAAGAGCTTAAGAATACTTCTAAAACCGTTAAAAATATTAACAAAGGAGGAGAGAATAAATCTACCCTTGGCGAGTTAGATGCATTTAGCGATTTAAGAGCAATGTTTGATACTGCAGGTAAAGATGCTAAAGTGAAAGCGGATAAAAAAGAAGTTGCCGAAAAAACTGCTAAAGTTAAAGCAGAGGTAGTTGCTGAAACAGAAGTAAAAGTAGAAGAAGTAGCCGCTCCTAAAGCTAAAAAAGCAAGTAAAGAAGGCGATGATTTGAAAAAAATTACCGGTGTTGGTCCTGCTTTTGAAAAAAGATTAAACGCATTGGGTATTAATACTTTCAATGATTTAATTACTTTAACAGATGAGAAAATTGCTGAATTAGAACTTCAAGATAGCATGACTAGCCTAGAGCAATGGCATGCTTGGATGGAAGAAGCTAAAACTTTTATAGCTTAATAAGCTAAAAGAGTAGATAAAAAAAAAGCCCTCCGCATAGCGGAGGGCTTTTTTTTGTGGGGTTCTATTGTGTTATTTAGTTAGGAAAATTAGATAGAATATTTTAAAACTGACCGTTTTTGCCAAAATACCTACCGCTTTTATATTTTTTTATTGAAATGTAAAAATATTACCTCAACTTTGAAATAAATACTAAGACGCAGCGTTATAACTTATATTTGTGTCTAATAATAAAACAATACAAAATGTTTAAACTTAAACAAACCCTACAAAAGTTATTTTTACTAATAGTAATTATACAATTAGCTAACTGTAAAAATAAAGATTGCCATGAAGATGGCACTTGTGCAGCTGAGTTTTACCGTATAAGAATAAATGAAGAAGTACGAAGTTATATATGGAGCAAGCCCGGCAGCTATTGGATTTATAAAAACACAGCCACCAATGAATTAGATACCCAAGTATGCACAGCCTTTGCATTTGACTCTGTAGTAAAGAGAGGAACGGAAAACCATACAAAACACATAACCATAGAATATGACAGAATACGAAGATATATTCAGAGTAGTTATAACCAATGGGTGTATTATGATAGAACAAGCGAAAATACACCCAATGGAAGTTCTTTTAATAATGGGAGAACCATATTAATAAGGGAGGTAGGTGGAGAAGGCAGCATCTATCCTTTTTTTTATCAATTTAATATTGGAGATATAGATGGTAATGGTAGCTCATACACCACTTACAAAGGCATGGACGCCACCCTTACCATACAAGGAAAAAACTACACCAATGTAGCAAGATTTGACATAGATTCAGACGATATATGGTACCCAGACGACCACCCCATTCAAACAAGATATCCAAATGCTTTATATTATTGGGCAAAAGATGTAGGATTAGTGAAAAGAGAGAATAAAAGCGAAAATTATTCATGGGAATTAATAGAACAAAACATAATTAAATAAAGTAATATGAAACAAAAATTAAAAACAATAGTTATGGGCATTATATTAAGCCTAACCAACTTACTAGTAGGGCAAAGCACTACTGATATTGAGCTCCACAACCGCTACTGGACCTACCGAGAAAACTTTAGAAAGTATTTTTCTGTAATAAGTAAAGAGCCAGGTGGAGGTTTACCCTTTAGCGATCTTAAAACCAATCATTCGCCTTATTTTAATGTGGTAGATGCCCAGGGTAATAATATAAGTGGCAATGTAGACCTTGCAGGGCAAATAAATGTAGGAGGCGATGTTATAGCTTTTATGGCAGAGTATATGGGGGTATTAGCCAGTGAGTATTGGCTGCTACACAATGGTGGTAAGGCAAGTAGCTTAGAGGAAAAAGCTGTGCTAAATGAAATATACTTTGCGCTATATGCTATGGAGCGGTTGGATAAATATGCAAAGAAATATTTTAACCCTTTAGGCACAGCAGACACTGATGCTGATGGGTTCTTCGTGCGGGAAGATGCGCCCTTAAATGTATACGAAAAATTGGTGAGTAATAATTACCCCGAGGTAAAATGGATGAGTGGTATAGCTAACCAAGGCAGGCCGCTTAATACTCAACTAAGCGATTTGGATAACCGTAAATTTATAGCCAATGTAGTAGATGAAAACGGCAACCCAGCGTATGTAAAACTACAAAGTGATAAAAGCGATTTTATAGGTGTATTTAGAAGTGCCGAAAAAGAACCTAGCTACTTAAACGAAATGAGTCAAGACCAGCTAATAGGAGTGCTATTTGGCTTTAAATGTATTGTAAAATTTGTAGATCCTTATGTAGATGTAGACCCAGATGGTGCTAATACAGCCTTAGCCAATAAAAATATACACGACTGGGTAAAATACCTAACGGATAAAATGATGCTGCACCTTACCAAAACTACTTACGATGTGCCCATGTTTACGCAAGAGGAAATAAATGCGAAGAAAATAAAATTATGTGATGATATGAATGAGAAGCCATGGACATTTGGAGCACTTAGATTTAAAACAAAAGCTGAATGCGAAAATCAGTTTAGTGTAGGATGTCAAGAGGATAGATGCACTAATTTTGTAACAGATACAGAAGAGCCTAATAATCCCAAAATAGCAGCCCATGCTAATTATGTAATTACTAATCCTCATAATGGTGGTAAAGAGGTAAGCCGAGGGCCATTTGCCTATATATTTGGTTATCCATTAGAGAAACTGGGCGAAGATATAACAGGGAATGATTATCCAGATGTAGATGTAAAGTTGAGTCTTGGTGCATCACTATTATTAAACAATGGATTATCAGAAATTATTACAAACTTGACAAGTTATTCATTGTTAGGAAAATCTTTTGACACTAGAGATGCAGACTGGTGGAAAGAAGTTTATCTATATATCCCAAAAACTAAACCAGTTCGAGAATCAATAAAAGGAGCTACTGGAGCAAGCATGCATATTTGGCTTGGTGCAGCAAGTGGCGCATGGCCTCATAATCATTATTATGATATGATGGTGGAGTTTGATAGACCAGAAGCAGATTTATTTTATAGTGTATTAAATGATAAAATAAAAATGGTGTCAAATACACTTATTTAGTATTCATTGAGTCAGAGCCATTGCGGGGCTATTCAAAATGCAGTGTATGAAAATGAAACCCATGCCCCGTTTAATAAAATAAGTTACTTTTCTAAAATAGCAAGCAATGGCAATGAAAAAGATGGCTATGATAAAAACTGGCAAACTATGCCTGGAGACAATAAAAAACAAATATTATACAATGGATTAGATTGGATGCTGGTATATAATTTTTATAGAATAGAGAGAATTAAAGCGAATACAGCAACGATAACAGAATATAAAAATGCTTATTGCCCTTGTAAAAGCAGCTTTGGTTTTTATGCTGATAGAGAGAAAAATGGCAAACATGCTTATTTTAGCAGTGCACCTATTACAGCATTGCCATACACAGTGAATCAAGCTGGGTATCAAAATATTGGTGAATTTAATATCAATAAAAATGATTATAAAGACTATGGCATATTCTTAGCCGATTATTTAACACATAATTTTAGTATTGGTAATTTACGTGTATTAAAACCTAAAGGCGATTTAACTATTTGTGGTAGCACAACTACTGTAGAAGATGGAGGTAGACTAAGTACCGAAGTAAATACCAACACAACCTACCCTAAAATATTAAAAGTAGGCAAAAATGGCATTTTAGAAATAAAAAGCGGAGGTACCTTAAACATAGAAAACAACACCAAAGTAGTAATAGAAGAAGGAGCAAAGCTAATACTACACACAGGCGCTATTGTAAACCTAAATGGCTTAAATGCATTATTGGAAATAAACGAAGGGCAAATAGTAATGGCCCCCGGTGCTAATGTAACTATAAATGCAGGTGGAACCAATAAAGGCTTTATAAGAGTAATAAACAATTGGACAACGAATGATAAACCAACCATAGTAGCTTTGGATGCCAATTGTAAATTAACAATAGCAGGTCCATTGGTAGATTTTGCCTCTTGCTTTAATAAAAAAATATTGGAAGTACAAGGTAACATTGGCTTTGTAACCGATTGGGATTTAAAACAATTGGATATTAAAAATGGCTTTATAGCTATGGATAAAGGAGCTAGAATAACCAGTAATGCTGCCTATTATACTACTTTTACTACGGTTAATATAGACAACCTAGACAATACAAACAATAATAACAAACATAATGGCATATACATTCCAAGTAAAAATAATAAATTTACAGATGTAACCATAAGCAATGCCGAAACAGGCATTACCTTTTATAACAAAGGTGAGCAAAATTACCTTAACCTAGATAATGTGCGTATTGGCAACAAAACCTCTATTGGCATAATGCAAGTAGGCGGAGGCTTTGCAATAAAGAACAATTGCTCGTTTAATTGTACAGGTATAAATATAAAAACAGTAGGCAATAGTTTTAATTCTACCTTTTTTAATAGCAAAACTACGGGTTCTATATGGCCGGGCACAAATCCACAAGTTACAGGCATACCCATGGATTATCATGGCAAGGGCTACTTGTATAGCTATAAAGGTGGCTTTGGACAAAGCATGAATATGGCACTGCAAGTAAAAGATGCCCATCTGCGCTTACGTTGTTCAGAGTTGAACAATAGTGCCATAAATCTTAACTACATGAATGCACGCTATATTCAATTGAATGGCAATGCTTATAACCTTTTTTTATGGCCAGTAAAAACACATATAAAAGGCTATGGAACTACCAATTTCCAATTGAATAATGGCAAAAACTACTTTGATAAAAAAGTGTTTAATCCTGCGGAATTGCATTTTGATATAAAGCTTAAATTACTTGGCAGCAATACACCCAATCCTAATACCTCATCGCTTGCTACTTTAGTAATGCCAGCTTATGGCAATTATTTTAATATTGATAATTCCAATATATTAGCGCAAGGCGCCATGGTGGCTAAGCCCAATGCAGGCTTTAATTACAGCATTTTTAAAACTGCCAATAATATAAGTAATTATATAGAGCTACAAATAGACCCTCCTACTTATAAAAATGGTAGTTTTTTGCCAGATATGGATGAAAGCTGCGTGAATGAAAGACACCAACTGACAAGCACAGTAGTAGGTGGTGGAGGCGCACAAATGCGTGAAAGGTATAATGGCGATTTCGGCCAACAATCAAAAAGCATACCGCCACCACCACAAAATATAAGCCCCGTAAAAACAAGCGAACAAGGTGGAGTGATTACCTATAAGCCAATGCACAAAGCTGTTTCAGATAATTATCACAGAATAAATACTGGCAATGCACTTGGTTTAGACTCTGCTATTAAAGAATTAATCTACATAGTAAGTCATAACAACGATAATACGAATCTTATTCTTCGCAATGAAGATATAGAAGATATGCAGTATTTATATACCTTAATGAATGATGCTTATACCTTTGTAGCCATAGGTGCAGATAGTATTGTTATTGCAGAACAAACCCAAATGCAGCGTGTACAGCCTTATGTTAATAATTTGAATATGGCTTTTCAACAAGTTTGGACAAGTGCAACAACTGATAGCAGCAGTGTATGGCAAGATATAAAATACCATGTAGCCACCGATTGGGCACAAATACACCGCTTAGCTAATAACAGACCAGAAGCATTGAATGTACTTAACAATACAGAAATAGAAATAAGCAACCCTATTGAAAACATTGGCCTAAACAAATGGAAATGTATAAACCAAATGGAAATGGCAATGATGCAAGATAGCACCCTAACCTTAGACAGTGCTTTGAACCTATACACTTGTATACGAGAAGAGCCTAATACAGCCTATTTAGATATGCTACAAAATTTGGAAGAAATGTGGAATGGCGGCAGTGGTAACGAGCCTTTCCAAATACAAAACATAAATAAACTAGCTAAGTTAGCAGAGCAAAAACAATTTGCCTTGTATCCTAATCCTGCTAATAATGCTCTAACCATCTCTGTAAACAAACAAATAATACAAAGTATAATGGTTTACGATATGCATGGCAAACTGCTTATAACTCAAGAGCCCAATGCCATTAATCTATGCCAAATAAATATTAATGCTTTACCAGAAGGCATATACAATGTAGTGGTAAAAACCAATGCTACCGTTTATAATCAAAAAATAACGGTGGTGCATAATTAATAAAAGTCCATTAAAAATTCTTTAAAAAAGAGAACTTGTAAAATGGTTCTCTTTTTTTTGTTTGATGGAGTTCGGGAAGCAAACAATCCCAATAATGTTAAATTCCTGTATTTTAACTGTTCTAATCATGAGAGGCTGACAAAAAAATAAATTAGTTATGGTATCTGCAAATATTTATGGGTTTGCAGGCTTATTTGCCATTGGGGGTTTTGCTTTACAAAATCTATAATCAATGGTGTAATGGTTTCAGATTTGCTCCACTCCGGTTGAAGGTAAAGCTTACAATGCGCTGGTAAATGAGCGGTGAATTGCATCGCCCATTCTATATCGCTTTTATGAAATACTACTACTTTGTATTCATTGGCTAAGGCTAAGGCCTCTGGTATTGGAGCTTTAAATTTTTTAGGCGATACACATACCCAATCTATAGCTCCAGTAAGTGGATAAGCACCACTTGTTTCTATATTTACTTGTATGTAATTTTGCTTTAATAAGGTTACTAATTGTTCTATATTATACATAGCGGGCTCGCCACCTGTTATGACACATAATTTGGCTTTAGAACTTAATACCCAATTTAATATTTCGCTTATTGAATGCTTTGGATGGTTATCAGCATTCCAACTTTCTTTTACATCGCACCACACACAGCCTACATTGCAGCCACCTAAACGCACAAAATAGGCGGCATGGCCTGTATAAAAGCCTTCGCCTTGTATGGTGTAAAAGTGCTCCATTACTGGATAATGGGTGGGTGCAGTATTATTCATTGGTAATACCTAGGTGATTTTTGTAGGCCGTAAATGTATTGCTAAGCAGGGCGGCTATAGTCATTAATCCAACACCACCTGGCACAGGCGTTAGGTAGCTTGCGGTATGTTTTACTTCTTCAAAATCTACATCGCCTTTTAAATAAAATCCACTCTTGCGGGCAGCATCTTCTATTCTGGTAATACCAACATCTATTACCACGGCTTCGGGTTTTACCATATTGGCTTTTATAAAACTAGGTTTGCCAAGGGCTACAATTAAAATATCCGCTTGACGGGTAAAATGTTCAATATGCTGCGTTCTGCTATGACAAATAGTAACAGAACAATTGCCATAGGGTGTATTATTACTCATTAAAATACTCATAGGTCTGCCTACAATATTGCTTCTGCCTATTACTACACAATGTTTGCCAGTAGTTTCAATATTATACGCTTGTAACATTAGCATAACACCAAGTGGGGTGGCAGGTATAAAGCCGCTATCACCTTTGGCTAACTTGCCCATGTTAATATCATTAAAACCATCTACATCTTTATGGTAGGCTATGGCTTGCGTTATTTTCTTTTCGTTAATATGCGCTGGCACTGGCGATTGAACCAATAAACCGTCAATATCGTCATTTTGATTTATCTCTTCTATTTTTTGTAATAAATAGTCCTCCGTAGTATTTTCTGGAAGACGTAAAATGGTAGAATTAAAACCTAAGGCTAAACTATTGCGTTCTTTACTATCTATATAAGTTCTACTTGCACCATCATTACCTACTAAAATAGCTGCAAGATGGGGTTTTCTATAGCCCCTATTGGTATAAGTAATTAGCTCTTGTTTTATAGTTTCCTTTATTTTTTCGGCTGTTATTTTGCCATCTAAAAGTATCATTTTAAATATTTAATGCAATATTACAATCTATTTTACGTTTATGCTTAAATTTGAAAGCTTATTTATGCAAAACATATCAATAAAATTATTTTCATTTTTTATTCTTTCATTTTTTATTCTTTCTTGCAGAAATAATAGTGAAGAGGTAGTTTTAACTGGCAAAGAATATTATCCAATACGGCTTGGGGAGTCAAAAATTTACATAGCAGACACTTTTATTTATGATGATTTTACAGGTAAAACATATAAAAGGTCATTAGAGTTTAAGGAAGAAATAACCGATAAGCTGATTGATAATGCAGGCGATACCTTTTATAGAGTAGAGTTAAGTACTTATAATTTTGTAAAATTAAAATGGGAAATTTTTAAGGTAATTCAAAGAAAATTAGTGGGTAATTACGCCATTGAAACGATTGATAATACTGCAGAGCTCAAATTATTATTGCCTATTTCTAACTACAAAACTAAGGGTTCTTCGTACGCTTGGAATATTAATATGTTGAATAAAAACGATGCAGAACGTATAAAATATACGACAGTTTTTAAGAATTTTACAAAAGGAACTTTAAATTATAACGACTGTGTAACTATAGGTTTGGTGAATAATGAAACTGGCTTGGTAAATAATTATAGAGAAGAGGTGTATGCCAAAAACATAGGCTTGGTATATAGACATATTGATAAATCAAATTACTTATCAAGTACCGGAAAAAGAGCAGGATTTGAAATTATTATACGGTTAAAATAATTGGGTAAAAAAATTCTATATGGTTTAGTTATTTTGCTTTTTTTGCAAACATGTAAAAAAGATGAATATGAAACTGTAAATAGAAATATAGGTAAAACATACTTTCAAGCAAAAATTGGTTCCTATTCTATTTTCAAAGTACAAGAAATTATTTATGACGATTTTTTTAATAGAATAGATACTTTTAAATATCAATTAATTGAAGTGAACGATACAATTTTTGATGACAATTTAGGCAGAAAATCTATGCGTATTGAAAGATCTAAAAGAAACAATGATACTGCAAAATGGAAATTTTTAAATGTATGGTATAGTAATGCAGATAATTTTATGGCCGAAAGGGTGGAAGAAAATAAAAGATTGGTTAAATTATCGTTCCCCTTAGCAGAAGATGCAGTTTGGAATTTAAATGTTTTTAATACCGATAACGGCTTGAGTTTATATTACGATTTTGTGCATCAAAAATTTCCATTAAATAGTATAGTGTATGATAGTACTTTAGCTGTAAAATCTCAAACTATTTTTAATATTGTAAAAGAAAGAGAATATCTCGAAATATATGCGAATCATGTTGGTCTTATATACAGAAATCAAGTTAATATAGATAAAAACAATACCATAAAACGTGGCTATAAATACAAACAAACCCTTATTAGACATGTGCCTTAAAAAAATTGTCATTGGCTTATTCTTTTTAAATATTGGAGCATTATTGGCCACAGATAGTACAAGCTATTACCTTTTATATTTAAAGGATAAACCCAATGCAGAAAATTTAATTAAAACACCAGAGCAATTCCTAAGTGCTAATACTTTGGCCAGAAGACAAAAATATAGCATAACGATTACAGAATATGATGTGCCTTTAAATGAGGATTATATTAATTTAATAAATCAATTAACAGATATTCAAATACACAATAAAAGTAAATGGTTGAATGCAGTAGCGATAAAATCGAGTAAAGTAATAGATTTAAAAGAGCTCAAGGCATTGAGTTTTGTGAGTCAAGTAATTTTTTTAGGGAGAATACAAAATAGGGAGCAAGCCAAACCAGAAGAGGAAGTAGTTGATAAGAAATGGATAAGATTACCCAATATAGATGACATGATAAATGGCCCTCATTTGTATAGTAAATCTTTAGAACAAAATAATTTAATAAACGTTTTGCCATTACACCAAAGTTTAAAATATGGTTCGTCTTTATATATTGGCGTTTTTGATGCAGGTTTTCATAATGCATACAAGGTAAATGGTATGGAAGATTTATTAGATAAATCAATTACAAAAGATTTTGTAACACATGATAATAGTGTATGGGAAGATGATAAACATGGAGCCAATTGCTTAAGTTTTATGAAAACTTTTGCGCCTAATACTTATATTGGCACTGCACCTTTTGCAAATTATTTGCTTTTTAGAACCGAAGAAGCCGCTTCAGAGTATCCTACAGAAGAGTTTAATTGGATAGCTGCAGCTGAGTATGCAGACAGCATTGGGGTAGATATGATTGTATCCTCTTTAGGTTATAATGTATTTGACGATGCCAGCCTTAGTCATACCCACAAAGACTTGGATGGTAAAACAAGTATTATAGCACAAGCGGCCAATTTTGCATTCAGTAGAGGTATTGTAGTAGTAACTAGTGCCGGTAACGAAGGTGACGGTAAATGGCATAAAATTGGTACACCAGCTGATGCGCAAGGCGTAATTTGTGTAGGTGCCACTGATAGTGAAGGTTTCCGTGTTGCATTTAGTTCTTATGGCTACAGTGCAGATAAAAGAGTTAAACCAGATTTTGTAAGTATGGGTTATAAAGCTATAGTAGCCTCTCCCGAAGGTTTCTATGGGGGCAATGGTACTAGTTATGCTACCCCGATTTTGGCAGGTGGTATTGCTTGTTTGATGCAAGCCTATCCAATGGCTACACCAACACAAATAAAAGATGCTTTGATATTATCTGCTTCTCATAGTCAAGTGCCTGATACTGCTTATGGATATGGTTTGCCAGATTTAACTTTAGCGGCTCATATTTTGGGCAATGTTTTAATTTCAGATACAACCAAAGATTTAATGTATGAGCCACCAACAAACAATTATTGGCAGCAACAAACCATTCATTTTAAAAGCGCCCAACAGCAAACCATTTCTGTAAAAATAACTGGAATACTTAAAAGAAATGACAAACTTAAAGTGCAATTTGACGATAGAATTGATTTGTTAGTAGGAGAGTGGTGGCATAATTATTCTCTTCATCAAATTATTGCAAAACAAGGGAAAGCAACTAAAAGAAAGAAGTTAAGAACTATTTCTGTTGAAATAGTAACACTAAATGCCACCTACCGAAGATCTTTAAATCTGTGATTAATATCCTAAAAGACAAGTTAACAATTTCATAACCCAAAACCAATGTAAAATAAATATGCAAAGTTGTGTATTAGCTTAATTTTGCATCAATTAATTATGAATAAATATTTTGTGCTTTCGTTTAGTTTAATTCTTTTTTCTTGTGGTGATAAATATGCTTTTAATCCCAAAGCTATTGATTACGATGGAACTTTAGATACTCTGATGCCTCATTTTGCCAAATTGCACGACAGTATTCCAGATAAAGATAGATTTTTAGCAAAAAATAAGGAATTTATGAGGGTGCATAAGTTGGAAAGACAATACGAGTGGCATTATTATACTCAGGCAAACAACGGCTATTTTTATTTTTTAATTAGTAGGCTAGAGCCAAGTTTAAAAAGAGATAAATATGCTGGTATATGCGGACGATTTAAAAGAGATACAAAAGGCGGTATTGATTCAGTAAGTTACGAAGAACTTTTTTGGACATGGAAAATGAGAATGCCTGAATTAAAGACGAAAGCAAAAGAATTATTTGTTAAAGTAATTGAAAATGGAAACGTAGATAATTACTTAACTGGAAAGAAAGAAGGCTTTTGGGTAGAGTTTCCAGACGAAAAAACATACTACGACAAAAGCAGTCAAACATGGAAAGTAAAGTAAAGTTACTTTCATTAAAGGATAAAAAATCCTATTTTCTAAAATTATTTTAATTCATACTTAATTGTTACTTTTGCACCCTTTTTAAGTATATTTAAATACAAAATACATGATGGGAATTTTTAATGAAATAGTAGCAAAACAAAAAAGTATTGCTATAATTGGATTGGGATATGTAGGTTTACCGCTTGCGTTAGAGTTTTCTAGAAAATATAAAGTAGTTGGTTTTGATATAAATCCTAAAAGGGTTTCAATGTTAAACAATCAAGAGGATCCAAGTAAAGAAGTAGAGGCTTCTGAATTTGAAGGCTGCGATATTCAATTTTCGCATAATTTGGAAGATATAAAAGGGTGTAATTTTTATATTGTAGCTGTACCAACTCCTATTGATGATGCAAAAAGTCCTGATTTACGTCCATTAATTGGTGCTTCTAAAACTGTAGGTAAAGTAATTAAAAAAGGGGATTACGTGGTATTTGAAAGTACCGTTTACCCTGGTTGTACAGAAGAAGATTGTGTGCCTGTAATAGAAAAAGAAAGTGGTCTAACTTTTAATGTTGATTTTAAAGTAGGTTATTCACCAGAAAGAATTAATCCAGGTGATAAGGTAAATACGTTAACTAAAATATTAAAAATTGTAAGTGGAAGCGATGCTGAAAGTATAGAGGAAATAGCAGCACTTTATGGTTCTATTATTACAGCGGGTATACATAAAGCACCCTCATTAAAAGTAGCCGAAGCGGCTAAAATTATTGAAAATACACAAAGAGATTTAAATATTTCATTAATGAATGAGTTAAGTCTTATTTTTGATAAAATGGGAATCAATACTTATGATGTAATTGAAGCTGCTGGCACCAAATGGAATTTCTTGAAATTTAGTCCTGGGCTTGTAGGTGGCCATTGTATCGGTGTAGATCCATATTATTTAACTTATAAAGCCATTGAACTTGGTTTGCATCCTAGAGTAATTGCAGCAGGCAGATATACCAATGATATGATGGGTGCGCATATTGCTAAAGTAGCCATTAAAAAACTTATCAATAACGACAAAAAAATTAAAGATGCTAAAATTCTAATATTAGGAGCCACTTTTAAAGAAGATGTTGCTGATATTCGCAATTCAAAAATTATTGATATTGTGAAAGAATTAAAAAGCTATAGTGTAAATGTTGAAGTAGTAGATCCAAGAGCAGATGCCGAAGAGGTATTTGAAGAATATGGTTTCCATTTAGTTAAAGAAATTGGCAAAGGATATGATGGTATAATAGCTGCTGTAAGCCATGCAGAGTATAAATCATTAAATGAATCTTATTTCCAATCAATAAGTAATGAAAAATCGTTTGTTTTAGACTTAAAAGGTTTATACAGGGGTACTTTTAAAATCTTAGAGTATTGGAGTTTGTAGTTTAATAAATTCATAATCAATGAGTTAATTAAATAGTAGATAAAAGTGTACCACCTTTTATACTTTTCACGCCTGAAACTATAATAAATAACTCTAACTTATAAAAAAAAGAATTTTACATACATGAAAAGCAATAAAGATTCCTTTATTCAAATGATAAAAGACAATTATAAAGCAAAGACTGAAAAATTATATTAAGATTTTAGCTATTTCTTGTCTTGTTTGGCCCGTCCTCTATGCTTGCCTATAACGGTTTCGGGCTTGGCGAAGGTGGCGATTTTCACCACAAATGTTGATGCGGAGAACCAA
>JABMMZ010000012.1 GCA_013205405.1 Bacteroidota bacterium
AATAACAACTATAAAAATAATTATTAATTGTATTATTGGTATCGCTCGTACTTAAATTATTTATTTCTGATAATAAACCTGCACAAGTGTTCACTATACTGAAATTTGAAGTAGGTTTGTTGAAAATTTTCAAACTATGTAATACTGTATCAGAGCAGCCATTTGTGTCTTTTACTATTAATCTTACATTAAATAAACCTTTGGTAGAAAATATATGAACAACGTCACTATCTGAACTAAGATTATATGAACCTGAACTTATATCATTAAAATTCCAAAATAAGCTATCGCCATTGCCCGTAAATGAAAACATAACCGAATCACCATAACATTTTGAATTAGAAAAGGTAAAAGAGGCACTACATTGCCCTTTTAAATTTGACAATGAAAATGAAAGAAGTAAGGTGAAAATGAGTATTTTCTTAGTCATTTTATTACAAATATAGTTAAAAAATTTAAATTGAATATCTTAATTAAATATTATTTGCACAATAAAAATCAAAAATCTAACTTTTTAAAATCAAAAATATTAAGCCTGCCCTGTCATACCACCAAAGTTAATAGGAAATGTATTGCCACTGCCTGTATTTTCTATGTCTACCTCGCCAAAATTAGATTCAAATTTTTGCATATTATCACCCAAGGCATACAATAAACGTTTAGCATGTTGAGGGGTCATAATGATTCTGCTCTTAACCTTTCCCTTAGGCACACCAGGTAAAATACGCACAAAATCTATAATAAACTCTGCTTGACTGTGGGTAATGATAGCTAAATTACTGTATATGCCTTCTGCTATTTCTTCAGATAATTCAATATCTATTGGTTGTTCTATTACTTCGTTATTGTTATTGTTGCTCATAATGTAATTGTGATTTCAAAATTAAAGATATTATTTTATATTTATATCATTTTGCTAAAATGAGTTTAATTTCTTTAATTTTGCAGCATGAAAAATATACTTTTTATAGCTTTTATCGCTTTTATTTCTGCATGTAATACTGAAGTTGCTACTGGCAAATTTGGTGCAGCTTTTGAAAACAAAAATGCCCTACCCTTGACCAATGCTTTGAATTCGTTCAATACAGGTAAAGACACCACTTATGCAATTTTTGGAACTATAGAAAATGTTTGTCAGCATAAAGGCTGTTGGATTAGTTTAAAAAATGGCAATGAGGAGTTTTATATCAACAATGATGAAACCTTTAAAATGCCAAAAACAAGTAAAGGACATAAAGCAACTGCCATTGGTAAATTTGTAAAAGACAAGGACAGTGTTATTAGTTTTTTAACAACTGGTGTGGTTATTGAGTAAAAGAACTTTACAACATCATTTTGAATTTAAAATTCATAAAAAAAGCCTTGCAGAAATGTAAGGCTTTTTTTATGAATTATTGATAATATTAAGCTTGAGGTTTTTGCTCAGCTTGCTCTGGTTTAGGCATTAAAGCCTTGCGAGATAAACGTAGTTTTCCAGTTTTTTTATCAACCTCTACTAGTTTTACTTTTACCATATCGCCTTCTTTAAATATACCATCCATTTTAGCTACTCTATCCCAGCTAATTTCACTGATATGTAATAGGCCATCTTTACCTGGAAGAATTTCTATAAATGCACCAAATTCAACTATGCTTTTTACTTTACCTTCGTATACTTCTCCAATTTCTGGAACAGCTACAATACCTTTAATAATTCTTAAAGCAGCAGCCATACTTTCAGCATCTGAAGATAATATTTCTACTATGCCTTTGTTATCATCTTCGGTTATAGAAATACTAGCACCAGTTTCTTTTTGAATTCCTTGAATCACCTTACCTCCTGGTCCTATTACTGCACCTATTTGGTCTTTGTCTATTAATAAACGTTCTACACGCGGTGTATGTGGTTTATAGTCGGTATTGGCCACACTTAAGGTTTTATTCATTTCGTTTAAAATATTGGCTCTACCTTTTTTAGCTTGTGCCAATGCTTCAGCTACCATTTCCCAACGCAATCCATTTATTTTAATATCCATTTGACAGGCGGTAATACCATTGGCTGTTCCTACTACTTTAAAATCCATATCACCTAAATGGTCTTCATCACCTAAAATATCAGTTAAAATGCTGTATTTGCCAGTTGCTTCATCGCTTATTAGACCCATAGCCACTCCGCTAACACCCCCATTTATTTTAATACCTGCATCCATTAAAGCTAAGCTACCTGCACATACTGTAGCCATGCTACTGCTGCCATTGCTTTCTAAAATATCGCTTACAATACGAATAACATAAGGATTAACATCTGGACCTGGCAATGCTTTTCTTAAACCTCTTAATGCTAAGTTTCCATGTCCTATTTCTCTTCTACCGGGTCCACGATTTGGACGCGCTTCACCTGTACTAAATGAAGGGAAATTATAATGCAACATTAAACGACTATAACCATAGTTCATTGGTGCATCTAATAACTGTTCATCTAATTTACCACCCAATGTTACAGAAGTTACAGCTTGTGTTTCACCACGTGTAAATACTGCTGAACCGTGCGCTGCTGGCAAATAGTTTACTTCGCTCCAAATAGGGCGAACTTCATCTAATTTTCTGCCATCTAAGCGAATGCTTTCATCCAAAATCATTTTACGCATAGCTTCTTTTTCTACATCATGGTAGTATTTTTTAGCTAAGTATGTTTTAGTTACTTTATCCTCATCAGATAAACCATCTAAATACTCTGTAATAATGGCTTTAAAATTAGCACTTCTATCTTCTTTAGAAGCTCCACTTTTAGCTACTTGATATACTCTATCGTATGTTAAAGCAAATATTTGTTTTCTTAATTCTTCGTCATTCGTTTCATGGTTATACTCTCTAGTAGCAGGTCTTCCACCCATACTTTCGCATAATGTCCACTGAGCTTTACATTGAATTTTAATAGCTTCGTGCGCAAATTTTAATGCCTCTAACATTTCTTCTTCGCTTACTTCGCTACACTCACCTTCTACCATATTAATATCTTTTTCTGTTCCAGATACTATGAGTTCCATAGAGGCTAAAGCCAAATCGCTAATACTTGGATTGATTATTAATTGTCCATTAATTTTAGCAACTCTTACCTCAGATATTGGTCCTTGAAAAGGAATATTACTTACCATTAAACAGGCAGAAGCAGCTAATCCTACTAAGCAATCTGGTGGAAAGTTTTTATCACTACTCATTAAGGTAATTGCTACTTGCGTATCAGAATGGTAATCGTTAGGAAATAAAGGTCTGATAGCTCTATCAACTATACGACTAATCAATATTTCATAATCAGTTAATCTGGCTTCTCTTCTATGAAAGCTACCAGGTATGCGGCCTACTGCAGCAAACTTTTCTTGGTAATCTACAGAAAGCGGCAAAAAATCAATATTTTCTTTTGCATCTTTGTTGGATACTACAGTTGCTAAAAGCATTGTATCACCATATTTTACAACTACACTTCCGTGCGCTTGTTTGGCCATTACGCCTGTTTCAATTTCGATCGATCTTCCATCACTCATAGGTATTGAGCTTCTAAATCCTTGTGGTTTATTTGACATATAATTTATTGTTATTTGTTATTGTTATTTGTTAATGTTATTTTTATTTGTTATTTAGTTATTTGCCAACTGCTTACTTAAATATTGCCAACTAAGCTAATTCCTAAAAAGCAAAAAAAGCCCTCCGATTGGGGGGGGCTTTTTTTAATAAAATGATAAGTTTTAATAAAACTTAAATTACTTTCTAATTCCTAGAGCTTTAATTAAATCTCTATATTTAAAAATATCTTGCTTAGCTAAATAATCCAAAAACGCTCTACGTTTTCCTACCAATTTAACTAGACTTAATTCAGAAGCAAAATCTTTTGGATTTTTTTTCAAGTGTCCTGTAATAAAATTAATTCTTTCAGTAAAAACTGCTATTTGTGCTTCAGTACTTCCAGTATTGGTTTCAGATCCACCAAATTTTTTAAAAATATCTTTTTTCTCTTGTGTTGATAAATGCATTTTGTATTATTTTTATTCTATTAATTATGCTTCAGCTACTACAGAAACATAAGATCTATCGTTTTTAGCTTTTGTAAATTTTACGATACCGTCTGTTAATGCAAATAAAGTGTGGTCTTTACCAATTCCTACATTTTCTGAAGGATGGTGTTTTGTACCACGTTGACGAACTATAATATTACCAGCTCTGATAATTTGACCGCCATATATTTTTACACCTAATCTTTTACTATGCGACTCACGTCCGTTCTTTGAACTACCCGCTCCTTTTTTATGTGCCATTTTCTAATTTATTAAATTATGCGTTTATTGATTCAATTAATACTTTTGACAAATATTGTCTGTGTCCGTTTTTCTTTTTGTAACCTTTTCTACGTTTTTTGTGAAAAATAATTACTTTATCACCTTTAAGATGCTCTAACACCTTGCCAGTTACAGTTGCTCCTTTAATGGTAGGAACACCTAGAGCTATTTTACCACTGTTATCTACTAACATTACTTTATCGAATGTTATGGCTGAACCTTCATCACCACTTAGGCGGTGAGTATAGATGTATTTGTCTTTTTCTACTTTAAATTGTTGACCTGCGATTTCTACTATAGCGTACATGCTTAAAAAATTTGGACTGCAAAAGTAATATTTTAATACGAATATACAAATACTTTGTTAAAAATATTTACAAAACCCAATAGAATTAGGCAAATTAAGGTGCATAAACTGTCTCATTTGTTACTATTTTGCTTAAAACAAGATATTTAGACTTACCTCCTTTGTAGCGCATTAAAATGCCTGTTGATGATTTTATTGGTATTTTTTGCTCCCTACTTCCAACAAAAACATCGCTTGGAAAATTTGAATTTGTTTCAATTGGGGTGATAATTGAAAAATATAAAACATAAGATTTGCCTTTTTTACAAATGGCTTTTTTTACTATTTGATTGCTGTCATTTGTTATATTTAAATTATCGATTTTGCCTTCTGCATATCCAGAATCTGTAACTATAGTAAAGGTTCGCAATGCTTTTAAGTTAAGTGTGTAGTTAGTTACCATTGGGCTGCCATATACTCCTCCCACAATAGTTTGCTTTGTAGCTTTGATAACTTCAAAATCTAAATTTTTACCAAATTTTACTTTGGAGGTAACTCCTATCAGTGGAATTAACAATAATAAAATATTTAATTTAATTTTCATATTACTTTAATTAATTTCAAAAATGGTGCAATTAATTAACAACTACGATTTTTTGAGTGTCGTATTTATTGGTTGTTTTATTAAAATAATAAATCATATAAGTACCAT
>JABMMZ010000072.1 GCA_013205405.1 Bacteroidota bacterium
GCATCAAAATCGCCATTAGTTTCTACTAATGCTTTTTTGCAATCCATCATACCTGCACCAGTCATGGTACGTAATTTATTTACTTCTGCTGCACTTATCGTTGACATACTACTCATTTAAAATTATGCTTCTGCGGTTTCTTTTTCAGATTTTGCTTTTTCAATTTCAGCAGAATCTTTCTCTTTTTTTCTTTCGTTCAATCCTTCTTCAATAGCAGCAACTATTGCATCAACAATTAATTTAATTGATTTTGATGAATCGTCATTTGCTGGAATTGGGAAATCGATGTTTGTAGGATCGCTATTGGTATCTACCATAGCAATAGTAGGGATATGTAAACGCATAGCTTCTGCTACTGCTAAATGTTCTCTTTTTACATCTACAATAAATAATGCTGAAGGCAAGCGACTCATGTCAGCAATACCACCTAGAACAGATGATAATTTTGCTTTTTCGCGCTCAAGCATTAATTTTTCTTTTTTATTGATATTGGCATAAGTACCATCGGTAGCCATTTTATCAATAGTTTGCATTTTTTTGATAGATTTACGAACCGTAGCAAAATTGGTTAACATTCCGCCTAACCATCTTTCTACTGCAAACGGCATACTGCTTGCAGCAGCTGCTTCTTTAATAATATCTTTAGCTTGTTTTTTGGTAGCTACAAATAAAATTTTTCTACCAGATTTAACTAAATTTTTAACAGCATTACTTGCTTCTTCTAATTTAACCTGTGTTTTGTGTAAATCTATTATATGGATACCATCTTGCTCCATAAAAATATATGGCGCCATTTTAGGATTCCATTTGCGGGTAAGGTGACCGAAGTGACAACCCGCTTCCAATAATTGCTCTTGTGATACTGAAGACATTGTTTGTTATATATTTTAACGTTTGCTAAATTGAAATCTTTTTCTCGCTTTTTTCTGACCAGGTTTTTTTCTCTCTACCATTCTGTCATCTCTAGTTAATAAACCCAATGGCTTTAAAGCTATTCTGTTTTCAGGATTAATTTCACATAATGATTTAGAAATAGCTAATCTGATAGCCTCTGCTTGACCTGTAACACCGCCACCATCTACATTTATTTTAATGTCGAATTTTCCAACATTATCTGTAGCTTGTAATGGTTGAATTACTTTAAATTGGTTAACCAATGTAGTAAAGTAATTGTTGTAAGGTTTATTGTTAATAACGATAGAACCATTGCCATCTTGCATGTATATTCGTGCAACGGCTGTTTTTCTTCTTCCTGATGTATTTGTAACTTCCATTTAGTTTTTTATGGATTATTTAATTTTTAATTCGGTTGGTTTTTGAGCTTCATGAGGGTGAGTTGAACCTTCATAAACATGCAGACTGCGGAAAATTTCGCGTCCTAGTCTATTTTTCGGCAACATACCTTTAATAGCTTCTTCTACAAGAGCAATAGGTTTTTTATTAATTAAATCACCCGCAATAATGCGCTTTTGACCTCCAGGAAAACCTGAGTAGGTAATATATTCTTTGTCGGCTAATTTAGTTCCAGAAAGTTTAACTTTTCCAGCGTTCAAAACAATTACACAATCGCCATTATCAGCGTGTGGCGTGAAATCTACTTTGTTTTTTCCTAATAAAGCTGCTGCTATTTGGCTCGTTAAACGGCCTAGCACTTTGTCTGTTGCATCAACAACGAACCATCTTTTTTCGATGGTGCCTTTGTTGGCATAAATGGTTTTGTAACTTATTGAATCCACGTTTGAATGTTGATAAAAATTTGGGAGTGCAAAATTAGCTAAACATTTTTGAAATACCAAACATCCTTCACTTTTTTATTTAGTGATGTTTAATAATTGGCTATAAACGTTTAGCAGTGTTGGTATTTCAGAATTCCAATTATACTTGTTTTCTACTATTGTTTTACCCTTTTCTGCCATTTGTTTACTTTTTTCAGCATCCCTGTGAATATTTAAAATGGCATTTGCAATTTCTGTAGCTGAAAAAGGATTAACACAAAACCCAGTTTTATTTTCTTCTACAACTGATTTATAAAGCGGAAAATCTGAGGTAATAATTGGCAAACCTATTGCCATATATTCAAATAATTTGGTAGGATAACTTTCTTTGGAATTACTCATTGGCCAAATAATACAAAGACCAATGTTCATATTTTTAGCTAAAGCATAACCATCTTCAAGAGATTTTCGGCCATAGAAATGCAATTGATCTTTTATTTCAAAGTAATAGGGTAGGTTTAGAATTTTAAAGTATAAATCGTTGTATAATTCTCCAACACAATGAAAATGAAATTTTTCTCCTTGTTTATTGAGAATATGTATAGCTTCAATTATTTGTAGTATTCCTCTGTTTTCTAAGATAATGCCAATATAAAAAAGATATTTGCCTTGGTCGTATTTTTTTTGTTCTAATTTTTTAAAAAATGTTAAATCACAATAATTTAATATGATAGAATAATTAGAGGTTAGATCTTTGTAATGTTTTTCGTAAGATTTTTCAGCAAGTAGTAAATAAAAATACTTGCAAGCTTTTTTTTCAAAAAAATGAAAAATGGAAAAAGCCAGTTTTTGATTTTTAAGCCAAGGTTTGTCAAATATATCTTCAGCAATGTTTTCATGCACATCCCAAATTATTTTTTTACCCAATAGTTTTAGTAATAAACCGCAAGGGATTAATTCAGGGTCGTGCAAATGGTATATTTTAGCATTTATTTTAAGTGCTTTAGAAAACATTATTAACCACCCAAATACAACTCTAAAAACGCGGTTATGGTATCTCCGAAAAGGTATGATTTGAATGTTATGCTTAATTTCTTTTTGCGGATGGACTGCAATTAATGTAACCTTGTAATGTTTACTAAGGGTGTTACACATTCTATAAAATATTCGGGTATCAAGTGCAAAATGAACCGAACTTAAATGACATATTTTAATATTTGATTTATCCACCAGAAAGTTTAAAGTGCGCGAAGATAAGTAATACCAATTGTTATACTATATTTTTAGCTAATTAGTATGGCAATACTATATGCTGCCCCAGCTGCTATTAAGCCAATGGCTGTTACCTTTAAGGCACCCATTAATGGTGGCTGACCTGTTACTTTACTTTTAAAATAGCCGAATATAAATAAACAAGCTGTAGTGATTAATAAGGATAATTTTAATCCATTGTAAGGTGTATTGGTAAAGAGGTATGCTGATAGCGGCAATAAGCCACCAATAAAATACGCAATACCGATGGTTAGTGAAGAGTTTCTTGCTCTCTTCGGATGTGGTTCTTCGAGACCTAACTCAAATTTCATCATAAAATTAACCCATTTGGTTTTATCTTTTGCTAATTCTATGGCTATTATATCTTGACTTGCTTTACTTAAGCCATAGTCTGCAAAAACATCTCTTACCTCTTGCATTTCTTTTTCAGGATAAAGCTCTACTTCTTCATGTTCTCTTTTTATTTCACTTTGATAATGCTCTTGTTCTGTTTTACCGGCTAAGTATCCTCCAAGTCCCATGGCTATGCAGCCAGCCACTATTTCAGCTATGCCAGCTGTTATTATTATGCCATTGCTTTGCACCGCACCACTAAGTCCGGCAGCTAAGGCAAATGGCACTGTAAGTCCATCGCTCATGCCAATAACAGCGTCTGTAATAAAATTTGAACTTTTTAAGTGTTTTTCTTCCATTACTTAATCTTCTTTATTTTGATTAATGTTTTGAGTGTCAATTGTTGTTTGTGCTCCTATTTCTGTATGCCTAATTTCGCCACCAGAAGTGCCTGTTTTTTGAGCAAAAAATAATGTAACAAGAATAAAGGCAATTAACAAATAATTAAAATAGAATGAATATTTACTTTTTTTCCAATTTAACCACAATGAAAATATTGAAAACGTACCCATTAAGTATGAGATAATAGCAAACAATTCTGCAGTTTCTTCATGCTCATGAATTATTTTATGATTAATGCCTAATTCTTCTGCAATTTCTTCGGCACCTTCGCCAGTAAAAAATGCCGGGATGGTGCACAACGCTCCTGCAATAAGGATGCAATAAGCTGTTCGTTGAACAATGTCAGATTTTAAAAATATACCACTAAGCAATACCATTAATCCAATAAATGGAATAATAATTGGTAAATGATTGAATAATAAATGTAAATGTGCTTGGTTCATAATATTTTGTTTTGTTAGTCTTCTGATTTATTTTTTAAACTCATTAACAAAGTATAGGCGCCTTTAATTGCAATTTTTTGATTCAACAATACATTTGAATTTAATATTTCAATAAAATTATTTTCTTTATTTCCTACTTGTACTTCCTTCATTTCAAAGTTATTATTATTTTTGGTATTAGCAACAAAAATGAAGTTTTTACCCTCATAACTCACAATGGCATCTTCAGGTAAAGTGTAACAATTGTTATTAGTCGTTTCAATTTCTGCATTCATGTACATGCCAGGAATAAGGGTGTTGTCGTATTTTTCGAAGTGGCAGTGTACCTCGGCTGTATGGTCGCCAGAAAAGTTTTTGCTAATTAAAATAATGGTGCAAGGATATTTGATATGGTCTTGACTATTGGTATAAGCCAATAATTTTTGGCCAATAGACAGTTTATTTAAATCTTTTTCAAATATTTTGAGATTCAAATGAATATCGCTTGGATTTACGAGTTCGAATAGCACATCCGTAGGACTTAAATATTTGCCAATATTAACATTTACCTTAGAAACAAAACCATTAATTGGTGAATATAAATTTACACTTTTCGAAAGGTTGTTTTCATTCAAATTACTTGGATTTATATTAATTAATTTTAGTTTTTCGGTTAATGCACTTAATGTTATTTTTAAGGTTGTATAATCTGATTCAGATTGCTGATAAACCTTGTCGCTACTAGCTTTACTTTGGTTAAGTTCTTTTTGGCGTACATACTCTTTTTCAGCAAATACTAATTTAGATTGGGTGGTTAAATAATCTTGCTGCAGTTGGATGTATTGCTGATCTTCCATAGTGGCTATTATTTCACCTTTGCTAATATGCATACCAGGCAATAGTTTGGTGTATTTTAAGTATCCACCCAATGGCATACTAATAGAAATCATGTTTTGTGGTGGCACATCTATATTTCCATTAACTTTTAAAACAGTAGAAATATTGCGTTGGGTGAGCTCAGCCATTGCAAGGTTGGCATTTTTAGCTTGAATTTCCGTGAGTGTTATACTCGTTTCAATTATTGGTATTTGTTGTGTTGCTATGTTATTTTTTTTATTTAAATTACAAGCATTTAGTAAAATTGAAAATAATCCAATTAAAAGTATGGATTGTAAGGGAATGTATTTTTTTATATTGATTGAATAAGCGTTCATTTTTTTAAATTTTGTGTTTGTTGTTTGAGATTAAATTTTCTGTGGTCCATTCAATTTGGTGTTTGAATGTTTCTTTTCTAAATTGACATTCAGAAAGTGAACATATGCTACATTGATAGCTTTGACAGGCATCTATATGGATAAAAAACTCAACCCTTTCATTGAAATGGTTTGTAAGTATATTTGTAAGTTTATCTAGTATATCATGACCCTCAATAATATTTAAGTAATAGGGTACAGTTAAATGACAATCGATATGATAAAAGCCTGCGTAATTGATAATTCTCATATTATGAACATCTATCCATTGACTTTCACGGTTTTTATTTAATACTGATTTTACTTCTTCTATTATACTTTGGTCTGCCTCATCCATAATTCCCGAAATAGCTTTTCTGATTATTTTATAACCAGTAAATATAATGATGAAGGCAAAAATAATAGCTGCGGCACTGTCTATCCATTTTAAATTTGTAATTAAAATTAGGGCTAATCCTACCAGCAGTCCAATTGTAGAATAGGTGTCTGATTTCAAGTGATTGCCACCGGCTACAAGTATTGGAGAGTTTTCTTTTCCCCCTTTTTTTACACAAATATAACCCACTATAAAATTAATGGCCCCTGAAATTGCTATTAGGATTAAGCCATAATCTAAACTTTTTATTTCATGCGGATGCATTAAGTTGTTAATGGCTTCGTATATTATTATTATGCCTGCTACACTAATTAATATACCTTCGAAAGCTGAAGAAATAAATTCTACTTTACCATGTCCATAAGGGTGTTCTTTGTCTTTGGGTTTAGATGATAAGATAATGCTGTATAGTCCAATCAAACCTGCCACCACATTTACGGTGCTCTCTAAAGCATCTGTTAAAATGGCTACAGATGACGTAATATACCAAGCAAATATTTTGATTAGAAATAATCCAATTGAAACAAGAACGAGTAGCTTTTGTGTGTTAATGGTTGATATTTTGTTGTATTTCATAACATGTCTAAATTAAAATATATTAACCTCCAATTAAGTAGTTTAATAGAACAATATTGTCATTATAATTTTTTACAGCATCCAAGTAGTTGTTTTTAATGCTAATACTTTGGTTCACCAATACAGCCCAATCTAGGTAGTTAATTTCGCCATTCACAAATTGGATATTAGCAATCTTTAAAATTTCATCAGCGTTTTTTAAAGTTATTTGTTCGTAATAGTTTAAAATATTTATATTGTTTCGGTACTGAGAAACGGCTGCTTCAAATTGTTTTTCAAGTTTTAATTTTTCAGTTAGATAATTATTCTCAGCTATCATTTGGTTAATATTTGAAGCCGTTACTTTAGCTCTTTGTGTGCCTGATAATAATGGAATCCCGATGCCAATTTGTGCCGATTGAAATCTATTCGCACCTCCATAAAACAAATTGTCAGCGCCATTTCCCCGCATACTCATGTTGTTATAAGATACAATAATATCTGGCAATAATTTAGATTTTTCGAGTCCTGTGTTAGCAGTGCTCAAATTTTTTTGCTGTAGTAGCACTTTTAGAAATGGATGTTCAATTAATAAACTACTATCAAATTTAAAGCTGCTGGCTAATTTAAGTTGAGGATATTGAGGTTCAAAATTAGTTTCTGTATTTAATAAAAATTGAAATTGAGTCTTGTAAAATTGAATGTCTTGTTTAAGTTGCATCAGCTGTATTTTAATCATACCTCTTTGCGATTCAGCAGTTGTTTTTTCTAAAATATTACTCTCGCCTTTAGCAAGTCGGAACTCTGATTTGATTAAAAATTCTGCATAAGTAGAATCACTTTCTAATAAGAGTTTTTCTTTTTCTAATAAGAAAGCTAAGGTGTAAAATTCCTCTTTAACCAATTTTTTCAACTCATGTTCTTTTAATTGAATATTTAGGTTTGCATTTTGCCATTGTTGGTTTAAGACCTTTTTTTGATGGCTGTAAACGTTAGGAAAATTAATAGTTTGTGACGCACTCAATTGATTGTCAAAATAGATACTATTGATTTGTCCATAACCTACACTTAAATTAGTATTGGGAATATTGTAAGCTGTTTTGGTTAATTGTTTTTGGTAGCTAGCCATTATTTTTTGGTTTTTAACTTCCAAGTTGTTTTTCAAAGCGGTATCTAATGATGCTTGATATGAAATATAAGCTTGGCTACATAATCTTTTAGGATTAAAAATTAAGAGTATAAATAAAACAATGAACCAAGGGTTTAAATTTAAACTTAAATAATTTTTAACTGCATGAAATTTATATTGTTTATTCATTTTATTTGTGATATTAAATGTTGTTAAGGGTGGTTGTTTTATCCTTTTTCTCAAATGAAATATATAAGATTGGCAGCACAAATAACGTTAATAAAGTGGCAATCATTAATCCCCCGATTACTACTGTTGCTATAGGACGCTGTACTTCTGCGCCTGCGCCATGGCTTAGTGCCATAGGTAAAAAACCTAATGAAGCCACAAATGCGGTCATTAACACAGGACGTAATCGAATCTTTGTTCCCATTATGACTATCTTTCTTAAATCATTCATGCCGTTTGCTTTTAGTTGATTAAATTCTGATATCAGTACTATGCCATTTAAAACTGCTACACCAAATAATGCTATAAAACCAACACCAGCACTGATACTAAAAGGCATATCTCTTAAGGCTAAAAAGAATATGCCGCCAATAGCAGATAAAGGTATGGCGGTGTAAATTAAAAGACCATGTCTAACAGAATTAAAAGCAAAAAACAGTAAAATGAATATCATAACTAAAGAAACTGGTACGGCTATCATTAAGCGTTTTTTAGCTTCGTTTAAATTTTCAAATGCACCACCATAGGTTACATAATAACCCGCAGGAAATTTAATTTGAGTTTCTATTTTTTGCTGAAGTTCAATTACAATACTTTGTACATCTCTACCTTTAATATTAAATCCAACAATTATTCTTCGCTTAGCATCTTCCCTTTGTATTTGGTTAGGGCCATTTTTTATTTCTACATTAGCTAGTTGCGATAGAGGAATTTGAGAGCCAGAGGGGGTGGGAATTAATAAGTTCTTTATATCCTCTAAATTTTCTCTTTGGTTGGTGTGCAGTTTTACAACTAAGTCGAATCTTTTTTCGCCTTCAAATACTTTTCCGGTGCTTTGTCCAGCAAATGCAGTATTGACCGCTTTGTTAATGTCTGAAATGCTTAAATCATATTGTGCGATGGAGAGTCGATTGTAGGTAATAATAATTTCGGGCACACCAGTTACCATTTCTATAAAAGGGGTTTCGGCACCTTCTACTTTAGGAATGATATCGCCCAATAAATTGGCATATTTAGAAAGTGTATCAAGGTTTTCGCCAAAAATCTTACAAACAACATCTTGTTTAGCTCCGGTCATTAATTCATTAAATCGCATTTGTACGGGATATTGAAAATCAAATGAAACACCTGGTATTTCTTCCAATGCTTTACCCATACTGTCGGCCAAGTCATCAAAATTTTTAGCGGTTTGCCACTCACTTTTATCTTTTAAAATAATCATTAAATCTTGGGCTTCTATGGGCATAGGATCTGTCGGTACTTCTCCACTACCTATTTTAGAAACCACTTTTTCCACCTCAGGAAATCTTTTGAGCACTTTGTAAGCGCTGCCTGCCGCATCTATACTTACTTTTAAATTACTGCCTGTTAACACCCTTGTTTCCAAGGCAAAATCGCCTTCTTCTAACGCTGGAATAAACTCTCCACCTAATGTAGAAAGAATTAATAATGCCAATAAAAATAATCCTATAACACTGCTTAAGACGATTTTTGGGAAATTAATTAATTTTTCTAATGCTGCTTGGTAGTATCTTTCTACCTTATTCATTAATTTATCTGAAAAATTAGGTTCATGTTTTATTTTTTTACTTAAAAATAAAGCACTCATCATCGGAATATAAGTTAATGATAGTATAAAAGCGCCAAGCAAAGCAAAAGCAACAGTTTGTGCCATTGGTTTAAACATTTTACCTTCAATACCATGCAATGAGAAAATGGGTAAATACACAATTAAAATAATAATTTGGCCAAAAACAGCACTATTCATCATTTTACTAGCCGACTTAGTTACCTCATCATCCATTTCATTTTGCGATAATTTACCTAAAATGGAAAAACGTGTACTTCTAATTAAATTATGCATTACCGCTTCTACAATAATAACAGCACCGTCTATGATGAGGCCAAAATCTAATGCGCCCAAGCTCATTAAATTACCACTAACACCAAAAGTATTCATTAGTATGATGGCAAATAACATAGCGAGTGGAATGACCGATGCTACTAAAATACCAGCTCTGAAATTGCCTAAGAAAAGTACTAAAACGAAAATGACAATGAGTGCGCCTTCTAAAAGATTTTTTTCAACTGTGCCGATAGCATTATTTACCATTTTAGTTCTATCTAAAAATGGTTCTATCATAACACCTTCTGGCAATGTTTTTTGAATTTGGGAAATTCTATCTTTTACGTTTTTTATTACGTCACTGCTATTTTCGCCTTTCAACATCATTACTACTGCGCCAGAAACTTCTCCTTTATCATTGTAAGTCATTGCCCCATATCGTGTGGCATAGCCAATATTAACCTCTGCCACATCGCGAATAAATAATGGAATGCCATTAGCAGATGTCTTGATGGAAATATTTTCAATATCATTTTTGTTCACTATTAAACCTTCGCTTCTGATAAATAATACGGTAGGTCCTTTTTCTATATAAGTGCCTCCTGTATTTTGATTGTTTTTTTCTAAGGCTGTAAATACATCGTTAATGGTAATATTATAGGACTGAAGTTTATTGGTGTTAATAGAGATTTCATATTGTTTGAGTTTCCCCCCAAAACTGCTTACTTCTGCTACACCTTTCACCCCAAGGAGTTGTCTTCTTACAATCCAATCTTGTATGGTTCTTAATTCCGTTTCATTGTATTTGTTTTCATAACCTGCTTTAGGTCTTACAACATATTGATAAATTTCACCAAGTCCTGTGGTTACAGGTCCTAATTCGGGGGTGCCAATACCTGCAGGTATTTCAGTTTGAACTTTTTGAAGCCGTTCTGTAACTTGTTGACGTGCCAAATAAATATCTATGCCGTCATTGAACACAATGGTAACCAATGATAGACCAAAACGCGAAAAACTTCTAATTTCCTTTAGGCCAGAAATGTTGTTGTTGGCTTGCTCTATTGGAAAAGTTACCAACCTCTCTATATCTTTAGCACCAAATGAAGGAGCAATAGTAATAACTTGCACTTGATTGTTTGTGATATCTGGTACGGCATCAATGGGGAGTTTTGAAACTTGCAAAGCGCCATACATTATAAGTGCTATAGTAAATAGCCCAACAATGAGTTTGTTCTTAATAGAAAACTCAATAATTTTTTTTAACATTTTTTAATAGGTTGAATTATGGTAAACTACTTTTTATAATTTACCGATTAGTTTTTAAAATGAAATTAATTATTCACCCAAATTTTATCTTGTATAAAGCCATGACAACTATTGCATGCCCCCGAAGTAATACTGCCCGACATATATTTTTATTACCTGTTTTGCTAATTACTGAAGGGTATAACCCATTGCCTAAACCAATGATTACCGTAGTGTAAAAATTGCCTTTTGGATCTACTGCTATACGTTTTACAAAAGTGCCTCCACCATTTAGCCGGGTATACAAGTCAATAAAACCATTAGCATTTGTATTGATTAGTAAACTATCATATACAGTGCCTACAACTCTAAATATACCTTCACCATCACCACCAGGTTTATGGCAATTCATGCAATTTTGAACTATATTATGGCTTTTATTGCTATTGGTAGAAGATAATTTTATGTCTTCTTCATTTTTTTTGGAATGGTCGCAACTAGCAATGTTAAGTAATGCAACTAAAAGTGCAAGACTAAATATTAATTTTAATTTCATTTTTTTTTTAATTTTCTTTTTTTTTAAATATAAAGCATTTATTCAGATCGATAGATTTGAAATGAGCTTATGAAAATATTTAACGATAAAATAATTAAGAAAATTTTGGTGGTTGCCAAATAGAGGCTTGGAAATTAGTACTATTAAAGTGTGAATAATAATCACTCAATTCATTTTGCAATGCCGTAAAGTAAACAAATGTATTTGAATATTGCACTGGAGGAAAAGCAACTACATTATGATGTTGGCAATTATCATGCGTTTTAAAAGGAAGTTTGCTATGCTCACTATCCTCTGAATGTTTGGAATGATAATGCATACAAAAAAAACGAGCAAACGATAAGCTTTCATCTTTTTTTTGATGTTCCATAAAATGCTCTAATAAAGCAGGTAATTTCAACAACTGCGTAATTTCAGATGAAGGAATTAAATAAATAGCAATCAATAATATGGCGAAAAGCTTTTTCAACAATGCAAATATAAATGATAATTTCTAATTATATCGCTACATTATTATTTCGATTTTTTATAAAGTATTAATAGAGAAAATTTCAAAAAAAAAAGCCACTTCGAAAAGTGGCTTTAAATTAATATTTAGGGCTTATTAATTATCAGCTGATGTTTCTGTAAAATAAGTTTCTATAGGTAAGCAAGCGCATATTAAATTACGGTCGCCATGCGCACTGTTAACACGTGCTACCGAAGGCCAAAATTTTTTTGCCACTACGCTAGCCGATGGGTAGGCAGCTTTTTCTCTACTATATTTATGCGCCCATGCATCACTGATTATTTCTGTAGCCGTATGTGGTGAATTTTTAAGTACATTGTCCTCTCTATCGGCAGTACCATTTTCAATTTCGCTAACTTCGTTTCTAATAGCAATTAAAGTATCACAAAATCTATCCAATTCTATTTTACTTTCGCTTTCTGTTGGCTCTATCATTAAAGTACCTGCTACAGGGAAAGAAAGGGTAGGAGCATGGTAGCCATAATCCATTAAACGTTTAGCTAAGTCTTCGGCTTCTACTCCAGCGCTTGTTTTTAGGCTGCGTGTATCTAAAATCATTTCGTGCGCACAAGTGCCATTATCACCTTTATATAAAATAGGGTAATGAGTCTCTAATCTTGATTTGATATAATTAGCGTTCAAGATTGCAATTTCAGTAGCACTTTTTAAACCTTTAGCACCCATTAATTTGATATAAATATAGGATATTAATAATATACTGGCACTGCCATAAGGCGCAGCAGATATAGCGGTTATAGATTTTTCTCCACCTATTTTAACTACCGAGTGGCCAGGTAAAAATGGTATTAAATGCGCTGCAACACCAATAGGTCCCATGCCAGGGCCACCACCACCATGCGGAATGCAGAAGGTTTTGTGTAAGTTTAAATGACAAACATCGGCACCAATTAACCCTGGACTTGTTAATCCAACTTGTGCATTCATATTGGCACCATCCATATATACTTGCCCGCCATTTTCATGTATTACGCTAGTTATCTCTTTAATATTGGCTTCGTATACTCCATAAGTAGATGGATATGTTACCATAAATACAGCTAAACTATCTTTGTATTGATTGGCTTTTACTTTAAGATCGTCAATGTCAATATTGCCATTTTGTAAATTTTTTACAATTACTATTTGCATACCAGCCATAGCTGCGCTTGCAGGGTTGGTGCCGTGAGCAGATTCAGGAATTAAAGCCACATTTCTATGTCCTTCGCCTTTATCTTGCAAATAAGCTCTAATAACCATTAAGCCAGCATATTCGCCTTGTGCACCAGAGTTTGGTTGTAAGCTCATACCTTCAAAGCCAGTGATTACTTGTAAATCTTCTGCCAGTTCTTTAATGATTTCAGAATAGCCTTCAACTTGATTTAAAGGGGCAAAGGGATGTATTTGGTTAAACTCAGGCCATGTTACTGGAATCATTTCGGTAGTTGCATTTAATTTCATTGTGCAACTGCCTAACGAAATCATGCTATGACAAAGAGATAAATCTTTACTTTCTAATTGTTTAATGTAACGCAACATTTCGTGCTCACTGTGGTAATTGTTAAATACTGGGTGAGTCATGAAATTACTAACGCGCACTATTTCTGCAGGCCAAGTTAATTCTTGGATATTGGCTAAATTTTGAACAGTAGCAGAATCTATTGATTTATTAGACGCAATTGCAAAACAATTTACAATATTAAATATATCGTTTACATCATTTGTTTCATCAATGGCAATACCTATTTGACCATTCTCAAAATAATGGAAGTTTAGTTCGGCTTTTTCAGCAGCTAATTTTATATCAGAAGTTAAGTTTTGAGCGTCAATTAATAAGGTGTCAAAATAATTAGAATTAAATTGTTTAAATCCTATTGAAGCCAAAGCTGCATCTAAAGTTTTGGTTAAACCATGAATTCTGTTGGCAATATTTTTAATGCCGCTTGGTCCATGATACACACCAAACATGCCAGCCATTATACTCAATAAAACTTGTGCTGTGCAGATATTACTTGTAGCATTTTGTCTACGAATATGTTGTTCTCTTGTTTGTAAAGCCATACGCAAAGCTTTGTTGCCATGTCTGTCTATACTTACACCAATAATTCTACCAGGAATAATGCGTTTAAATTCATCTTTTGTAGCAAAGAATCCCGCGTGCGGACCACCATAACCAAGTGGAACACCAAATCGTTGAGAATTACCAACTACACAATCTGCACCCCATTCTCCC
The DNA here is from genome assembly GCA_013205405.1 of Bacteroidota bacterium. GTDB lineage: Bacteria > Bacteroidota > Bacteroidia > NS11-12g > UBA955 > JABMMZ01. Next base: position 14,071 of record JABMMZ010000072.1, read on the forward strand.
GGAGGAGTTAGCATGCTAAGTGCCATTAAATCTGAACCTGCGCAAACATATACACCTACACTATGTGCTTTTGTAGCAAATGTTTTATAATTTTCAATACTTCCTTCGCTATTTGGATATTGCACGTAGGCACCAAAGAATTCATTATTCAATTCAATGTTATTATAATCACCAAATACAAGCTCAATACCCATTGGGGTAGAACGTGTTTTTAGTATATCAATAGTTTGAGGGAACGTGTTTTTATCTACAAAAAACTTTGTAGCTGCATCGTTTTTATGTGCAGAACGAAACATAGCCATAGCCTCAGCAGCACCAGTTCCTTCATCTAACAAACTCGCATTCGCAATAGGCAAACCAGTTAAATCAATAATCATAGTTTGATAGTTCAATAAAGCCTCTAATCTACCTTGCGCTATTTCTGCTTGGTAGGGCGTGTATTGAGTATACCAACCTGGATTTTCCATTATATTTCTTAATATTACACCTGGTGTGAAGCAGTTGTAATAACCCATACCGATATGGGTTTTAAATATTTTATTTTTTGAAGCTACTTTCTTTAATTGTTTCAGCAATGCCTGTTCGCTAATTGCTGGCTTTATATTCATTTCGCCTTGCATGCGTATACCAGAAGGCACAGTTTTGTTGATTAATTCATCCACCGAAGGTTGACCGATAATATTTAACATAGCATTAATGTCTTCGGCAGTAACTGAACCGTTGTGGCGGTTAACGAAATGGTCGGTTTGACCAGTAAAAAGTTTCATTTAATTAGAGTTGAATTTTGAGTAGTGCAAAGGTAAAATAAAATATTGTAAAATGAAATGGAGATTTGTATGTTATTTTGAATGAGGGTAAAAGAAATATTACTTGATCCACTCCATTACAAAATCATTCATTACATAGCCATCACCAATATCAAAATCGGCTACATCTTTTATTGTAAAGCCTATTTTAAAATAAAAATTAATGGCGGTATAGTTTTGGCGATTTACGGTTAAGGTAAATTTTGTAATATGCGGATAAAGTTGCTGA
>JABMMZ010000073.1 GCA_013205405.1 Bacteroidota bacterium
GCTTTAGCGAGAGAAAAAGACGAGGTTGATAATCAAATTTTAGTAGACAAGGATTTGCATTATAGAACTTTTGATTTGTCAAACAATCCATTTAATAGTAATGAGGGCGCTGCTTTTCATAAAATGATAGGTGGTTACGATCCAGCTAAATTAAGCCGTTATCAAGATTTAATTTCAGAACTGTTATCTAACCAACAATATCAAAATGCCGCATTAGATATGTTGAATTGCAAGTATGTAATAGGTACCGATTCTATGAAAAGAAGAGGTTTGATTCCACGTCCTTCGGCCAATGGCAATGCTTGGTTTGTACAAAAATTAACGCCTAAAGATGATGCGGTTAAAGAAATGGAAGCTTTAAAAGCTATTGATAACAAGAAAGAAGCTGTATTTAATATAACGGTTAAAAATAATAAGGGTTTACAAGAAGCTACTTTTCAGTTAGATTCTACAGCATCGGCTAAGTTAACCTCCTACCATCCCGATACACTTAAGTACAATGTTTCAAATACTCAGGCTGGTTATTTGGTTTTTTCTGAAATATTTTATGAAGATTGGAAAGTAGAAATAGATGGTAAAGAAGCTACATTAAATAAAGTAGATTACACCTTAAGAGGTGTTAATATGCCAGCAGGAAACCATCAAGTAAAGTTATATTTCAAAAAATTGGATAGCTCTACAGATACAGTTGATTTCATATCTTCTTTAGTAATATTAGGATTAGTGTTACTTAGTATATTACTTTGGTTAAAAACATATACAGGTAAAAGTGCAAATGACTAAAAAACTTTCTATAATATCTATAGCTTATAATAATTACCAAGGCTTACGTAAAACCTTAAAGATATTTGAAAGTAATGTATTTGCTGAATATTTAGAAATAATAATAGTAGATGGGGGTTCTAAGGATGAAACCCCTGACTACCTTGCCAAACAAACAATAACCCAAAATTGGGTATCAGAACCTGATAAAGGTATTTACGATGCTATGAATAAAGGTTTAGAGATGGCTACAGGAGATTACGTTTGGTTTCTTAATTCTGGCGATTATGTTTATAATACACAGGTACTAGCTACTCTAATAATAGCATTAGAAAATGAGCCTGATGCCTGTTATGGGGAAACCATGTTGGTAGATACTTTAGGTAAAGAAATTGGAACCCGTTCCGACCAAACGACTAGAACCTTGCCATCTAATTTAACATGGAAATCTTTTAAAATGGGAATGAATGTAGGACATCAAGCCTTTATAGTAAAACGAAAATTAGCAGAAAAATACAACACAAACTACCGCCATGTGGCTGATATCGACTGGATGATAGCTACTTTGAGGCATTGCAGGACAATTATTAACACAAAAATAACTTTGGTTTGCTTTACCTTAGACGGGCACTCTACAAAACACCGTAAAGCTAGTAATAGAGAGCGTTTCTGGGTGTTAGGTAAATACTATGGGCATATTCAAAATCTATGGAATCACCTGAAAATAGGGCTTAACCGTGTATTACTTGTTAAAAACTCATAGAAATATAATATACAACCTATGCTTTTTCCTTTATATTCGTGGCTTTAAAACCAATTAAATAAACAATTATGAACAAATCAGAATTAATCGATGCAATCGCTGCAGGAGCGAAATTAACAAAAGTAGATGCTGGTGCAGCATTAGATGCAACAGTAGAAGCAATCTCTAAAACTTTGAAAAAAGGTGACAAAATTACTTTAGTAGGTTTTGGTACTTTTTCAGTAACTAAACGTGCTGCAAGAACTGGTAGAAATCCACAAACTGGAAAAGCTATCAAAATTGCTGCTAAAAAAGTTGCTAAATTCAAAGCTGGTGCTACTTTATCTACTACTGTAAACAAGTAGTATTTAGTTACCAAAAATTTTTTAAAAAGAACCTTTTTTTAAGGTTCTTTTTTTTTGTTTAAAATTTCATGTTTGGGTGGTCTTAAATTCGAACCAAACCCAAAAGCAATAAAATTAGGATTAATAATGTTAAAACAGAAGTTTAAATTACTTTATGATATAATAATAGCATTATAAAGATTTTTAAATACCATTTTTCAGATCAATTAATTATTACCAATGTTTTTCTAATTTTTTTTAGTATATATCTGTATTACTAGAGGTACTGAGGTAAAGTCTAGCATTGTTTTAAAAATAGTAGGTATTATCTTGTAAGATTTGAACGTATAAATTTGTAGGATTAAAGTAATGTGTTAATTCAAAATGCATTATTTGTCATATTTTTTTAACAAATACAATATGTTTAAGTCATTTTTAGTTATATTCGCATATTACAATAAATAATAAGCCTATAGAAAAAAAGCTACTAAGACAACTCAAATTTTCCTGTTTTGAAAAAACATTTTATTGTAATGCATTATTCTAAAACCCTTATAAAATTTAGACATAGTAACTCTTTTTGGCTCTTTGTGTCAGCACTTTTTTTGCCACTTTTCAGTATCTCAATGAATTTTAACAATTCATTTGAAATTAGTTTTCCTGTAGAGGTAGAATCCAATCAAGATGTATTAGACACGAAAAAAGTCTTAAATGCTTCAAATAGAACGAAGTCTTCATTTAAATTTAACGCTTTTACAAGCCCTCAAGATTCCACAAAGAAAATAAGTAGTGATACCTCTAAAAAAGACTTAACCTATCCTATAAAACAAAATACAGGTAGAGAAAAAAATGATTATCAAAATAATATTGACCTAAACGACCCTTCTGTAAAAATAATAGTAGAGTACAATAGTGAAACAGGTGAATATGAAGAGTACAAAGAGGTAGCTGGTAGACGCACGCTCATTCGCAGCATGAGTAAAAGCGAATATATGGAAGAAAGCGCCAAAGAAGACCGCAAAAAATATTTTGAGCAACGCACAAAAAGTAATGCAGGAAACAGTGGTTATAACAACAACAATTCAAGGCCTAAATTAATAACAACCCCACCTGTTCTAGATAAAGTATTTAGAGGTGGATTAATAGATATTCGCCCTAGTGGTAGTGCGGAGTTAACTTTTGGAGGTAATTTTAACACCGTTAGAAATCCTGCTTTTAGTGCCCGTCAACAAAAAACGGGTCAGTTTGATTTCGATCAAAAAATACAAATAAATGTAACTGGAAAAATAGGCAATGCCTTAGACCTCGGTATTAAATACGATACCGATGCTACATTTGATTTTGATAATCAAACCAAATTAAATTGGGTAGGTAAGGAAGATCAAATGCTAAAAAAAATAGAGCTAGGAAATGTAAGTTTGCCACTAAACGGCAGCTTAATTCAAGCAGGACAATCTCTATTTGGTATAAAAACCGATTGGCAATTTGGAAAATTAAAAGCTACTTTTATAGCTACTCAAAATAAAGGCCAACGAACAGAAACAACTGTAAATGGCGGTGCTCAAATTACCAATTACAATATTCAGGCAAGTAGCTACGACCAAAATAGACACTATTTCTTAGGTCAAGCCATGAAAGATCAATATGATAATGCCCTAGCCTCTATTCCAATTGTGGCATCAGGCGTTTTTATAAATAGAGTAGAAGTATGGGTTACCAATAGAAGTGGAAACTTTGAAAACACACGCGATGTATTGGCTTTAATGGATTTAGGAGAAAAAACCCCCTATAATTCAAATATTACTATACCATCAGGTGCTAGAACTTATACCGATAATAATTCAAACAATTTATACAAAGATTTAGCTACCAACCAAGGCATACGTTCTTCTAAAAATACATTAGATAATATTACCACTGTAGCACCGTATTTAAGAGGAGGATTGGATTACGAATTATTAACAAATGCCCGTCAATTAAGTGAAAATGAGTTTACTGTAAATCAACGTCTTGGTTATATTTCATTGAATGGCGCTTTAAACAATGACGAAATTTTAGGTGTTTCTTATGAATATACTTATAATGGAGCTACTTATACCGTTGGTGAATTTGCCTCTGAAGTAGCCAGTACTAGAACAGACGGTAAAATACTATTGGTAAAAATGCTGAAAGGAAATATTATTCGTACCCGAGTACCAATGTGGGAATTAATGATGAAAAATATTTACTCCTTAGTTTCATTTAATATCAATGCAGCCGACTTAAATTTTAATGTTATTTACAATGATGACCCATCAGGTGCCGATTTAAATTACTTGCCTGTTAATAATATTGCAGGCCTAAGTGATGGAGTACCCCTAATTAGAGTAATGGGTTTAGATAGAATAAATCGTCAATCGGAAGCCAAGCCAGATGGTATGTTTGATATTATTGAAGGTATTACGTTTCAGGCACAACAGGGTCGTGTAATATTTCCGGTAAGAGAACCTTTTGGTCATTTTTTAAGAGCAAGATTTAATGGCGATTCAAGAGCCGATAAATATGTATTTGATGCGCTGTACGATAGCACTAGATGGTTGGCAGAACAAGACGTAGCTCACAATAAATTTTTCTTAAAAGGTAGTTACAAAGGTACTAGCAGTAACGAAATTTCTTTAAACGCATTGAATGTGCCTCCGGGTTCGGTAATAGTAACAGCCAATGGTACCAAGTTGACTGAAAATGTAGATTATATAGTAGATTATAATGCAGGGAAAGTAACTATTATAAACCAAGGGATATTGCAATCGGGCGCTACCATAAAAGTAAGTGCAGAGAGTAATAGTGTATTCAACATTCAACAAAGAACCTTGCTAGGCGCTCGTTTTGACTATGTAGCCAATAAAAAATTGTTATTTGGAGGAACCCTTCTGCACATGTATGAAAGAGCCTTAACGCCTAAAACAAATATTGGCGATGAACCATTGTTGAATACCATTATAGGCGTAGATGGCAGTTATAATTCTGCGTCTAGATTTTTAACAAAATTAGTTGATAGATTGCCTTTCATAGAAACAAAAGCAGAAAGTAAGTTTACGGCTCAAGCAGAGTATGCACGCATATTTCCTGGCAAAGCCAGGGGGCAAAATAAAACCAGAGGAGTAAGTTACATTGATGATTTTGAAGGAGCAGAAACTACTTTTGATTTGCGCATGGTATCCAGTTGGAAATTGGCCAGTATTCCTCAGTTTCAGCCACAATTATTCCCTGAGTGGGGCAATAATCAATCCTTATTAGACAAAAAACCATGGGGTTATTATAGAGCTAAAACAGCGTGGTATAATATTGACCCAACTTTTTATAGAACTGATAAATTTACTCCAGCCAATGTGCAAAACAACGTAAATATGCAAAGCAATCATTATATGCGTGAGGTATTGGTTACCGAGGTATTTCCAAATAAACAATTACAACAAGGTGCGCCAACTATTTTACCTACTTTAGATTTAGCTTTTTTTCCTAAAGAAAGAGGGCAATACAATTACAATGATAATGTAGTAGATTTTAATACAGATGGAACATTTAAACAGCCTGCCAAAGCTTGGGGTGGTATAATGCGAAGAATAGAAAGTAATGATTTTGAAGCAGCCAATATAGATTATATTGAAATTTGGATGATGGATCCATTTACCTATAGTACTAATGGAAGCAACAAAGGGCAATTGTATATAGACTTGGGGAATGTAAGCGAAGATATATTGCCGGATAGAAGAAAAGTATTTGAAAATGGGTTTAATACGAAAGGAGATACAACAGATTTAGATAGATCTACTTTTGGAAGAGTGCCTTTGTTGCCACAAATTAATAATGCCTTTGATAACGAACCTTCTGCAAGACCGTTTCAAGATATAGGTTTGGATGGCATGAATGATGATGAGGAAAGAGCCTTTAACAAATCTTTTTTAGATAGATTAAAAGCAGATTTTGGCGTAAACTCTAAGATTTATCAAGATGCCTTAGCAGATCCTTCAAATGATAATTATTTGCACAATAGAGATGGTGTGTATAATAATGGCGATGGCGCTATTATTTCTAGATATAAAAAATACAATGGCTTAGAAGGTAATTCTACATTGAGTAAGTTGCCAGATGGTTCTCCACAATCGGCTACCAATTTGCCAGATAACGAAGATATTAACAACGACTTTACCATGAATCAAACGGAGGATTATTTTCAATATAAAATTGAATTAAGTCCAGATGATTTGGAAATAGGAAAAGGATTTGTGACCGATATTTCCGAAATTACAAAAGAATTAAAAAATGGTAAGAAAGAAAAAATAAAATGGATACAATTAAAAGTGCCAATTAAGCAATTTAGTAGTTCTATTGGTAATATTTCTGATTTCAAATCTATCCGTTTTATGCGTGTATTTATGAAAGGATTTACAGATAGCACCATTCTTAGATTTGGACAATTACAGCTGGTAAGAGCCGATTGGAGAAGATATCTACAATCTTTAAATACTCAAGGTGCAGTAGTTCCCCTTGATCCTACAGATGCAACTACTTTTGTGGTATCTACAGTAAATATTGAAGAAAATGGCAAACGCTCGCCCGTGCGTTATGTAGAGCCTCCGGGTATAAACCGTGTGCAAGATCCAACATCCCAAAATGATGTGCGACAAAATGAGCAATCATTGTCGCTTAAGGTTTGTAATTTAAAGCCAGGTGATAGCCGTGCAGCATACAAAACAACTAATTTTGATGTAAGAAATTACAAGAATTTAAAAATGTTTGTACATGCAGAAGGTACAGATTTAAAAGATGGCGATATTTCTGCATTTATAAGAGTAGGTACCGATTTAGTTTCTAATTATTATGAATATGAAGTGCCACTTAGAATTACAGCAGATGGCACTTTTGCGGCAGATCAAATTTGGAAATCGGAGAATAATCTTGATTTTCCTTTGTCAGATTTATTTGGTGCTAAAGATAAAAGAACAGATTCGGGCACGCCATTAACCCGCCCTTATTTTTATGTAAATGATAATGGGCATAAAATAAGTTTATTGGGATTGCCAGATTTAAGTAATTTAAGAGTAGTAATGTTAGGTATCAGAAATAATACCGATGTTAATAAATGTGGCGAAGTTTGGTTCAATGAACTGCGTGTAACAGATATTACAAATAGTGGCGGTTGGGCCACTACAGGTAGAATGGTAGCTCAAATGGCTGATTTTGCTACCTTATCCGCCTCTGGAAATATTTCTAAAATTGGTTTTGGAGGGGTAGATAAAAGATTAAATGAACGTAATTTAAGTGATAATTATCAATACGATTTAAGTTCAAGTTTTGAGTTGGGTAAATTTTTCTCTCAAAAAGCAGGTGTTAATATTCCAATGTTTGTAGGCTATAGCGCCACCATTATTCGTCCTAAGTTCGATCCGCTAAATCCTGATGTTGAGTTAAAAGCTGTTACCGCTAGAATGTCGCCTGAAGAAGAAGCTGCTAAGAAGAGAGCTTCAGAAGATTTTACCTCTCGCTACAGTCTTAATTTTACCAATGTCAGAAAAGCAAAAACCTCCAAGGGACCAAGTTTACCATGGGATATTTCAAATTTTAATTTAACCTATTCTTATATTCATTTGAAAAGAAGAAATGTACAAATTGAGGAAAATTTTGCTAAAACTTACCATGGTAGTTTAGGTTATATGTATAGCCCTAAAGTAAAAGCTTGGGAACCATTTAAGTTTATTAAAAGTAAGCA
>JABMMZ010000074.1 GCA_013205405.1 Bacteroidota bacterium
ATGAACTTAAATTATTTTCAATGGATTGATTGTCGCCAATATCTATAAATAAATTGGCATAAGTACCCAATTTTGTGTTTACATCTACAGGCACTGGAAAGCCACATTGATACATGTATTGAATTAATCCTACTGTTTTTAAAGCAATACTTTTACCTCCTGCATTTGGCCCAGAAATTAAAACCATCCGGCAATTTTCATCAACCCAAAAATTTAATGGCACAAGTTTTTTATTGTCTTTTTGCAAATACAAATACAACAATGGATGCCTAGCATTTAAAAGCCTTACTTGGTCCTGATGATTGGCTACGAGAGGCTCAATAGCATTTAACTTGCTACTTAAGTTAGATTTAGCGAGGGTAATATCTAAAAAAACAGAATGCTGAATATGGTTCCAAATACTTTGTTTATAAGGTGATAATTGTGCGGTAACCCTTCTTAAAATATTTTCTATTTCTTTTTTGCGTTCAAATTCTAATTCTTTTAGTGCATTGTTTTCTTCAAAACACTCAACAGGTTCAATATATAAAAATTTGCCACTTTGCGAATCATCGTGAACAAAACCTTGTATCTTTTTTTTAAATTCAGCTATAATTGGTATTACTAAGCGTTCGTTTCTAATAGTAATTTCAGTATCACCTGCCCAACCATTTTTTTTAGCAAACTGAAATTTAGACAACAACATTTTACGAACTTCTTTTTCTTTGGCTGCTATTTTTTTATAAATAGACCATAATAAAGGTGAAGCATCTGGCTTTAATTTCCCTTCTTTGTCAATAGTATTTTGAAGTAATTGAACACAAGAAGATAAATCTTTTAAATTGGCTTGAGAAGTATTTAATCTTGGTAATTGCTCTTCTAATTTTTTAATATTTATAAAATTATGTTGAAAGGCATTAATACTTAAATACAATTCTTGAAGTTCGTCCTCATACAGCATAGTGCGTTCTTTATCTAGCTTTTTAAGATGATTAAGACTATCAGATAAATTTTCGGGTAAGTTTAAGGCATGACCGCTTTGAAGTAGTAAATTCATTTCTAAAACTTGTTGAATTTTAGTGTGAATAATTTGATTATCTGTTAAAAATATTAATTTATGAATGGCTTGTTTCCCTAAATCAGTATAGGCATCGTCTATTAAAATATTTTTTATTTTATCAAAACCCAATTTTTCTTCAATATTGGTAGGGTAAAGTTTGGTATTGTTGGATTCTGGTTTCACTATTGGTGCAAATTTCAGTAATAAAACTTAAATAGGAGCAAAAAGTTTTAGTTAAGAATTAATTGGCCTCTAATAGCCACTCTCCTATTTTTTGTTCATCTATATGACTGCTCTTTTTATTATTAGTTAAAATAACAAAACAAGCTTTTTTATCAAATCGATTCCAGAAAAAAGTCCAAAAACCACGCCACCAGCCATTATGATAAACCCACTGACCATTAGGATAGTTTTTTAATCTAAAACCAAGTCCATAGCTACCGCCATACAAATTGTAATCATAAGTTGGTGTTTGTATAAGTTGCATATTTTGTGCATTTATCAATCTACCATCCAATAGCCCCCTATGAAACAGAAACATATCCTGTACAGTGCTGAATAAACTTTTATCACCTAATACTCCATCTAAATAATATTTCTCCTTGTATTCAAAGTTTTCTAAACGTCCCGTCACTATTTTGTCTTTGTCTGCTATGTGCTCAAACCCATAATAAAAAGAATGTTTCATTCCACAGGGTTTAAATACATTTTCTTCTACAAATTTTGGGAAAGTAATACCAGATACTTTTTCAATTAATATGGCCAATAAAGTAAAATTTGTATTGCAATAACTGAAGCTAACATTGGGTTGCAAATAAGGAATTGGTTTATACTTACAGTAAAAATCATACCATTCTTTAGAAGACAAACATTTGGAAGTATCGCGCCAAAAAGTATCTGTGTAATACATATAATTAGCCAAACCACTTCTATGAGAAAGTAAAGAACGAATACTTACATTATTATGAGGAAAGTCTTTTAAGTAAAAAGATAAAGATGAATCGATATTAATTTTACCCTGCTGTGCTAAAACAAGAGTACTTATACCTGTAACAGTTTTACTTACCGATGCTAGTTGAAAAATATTATCCAAATGCATCGGTTCTTTTTCTTGTAAATCTGCAAAACCATAGGCTTTTGTATAAATTTTGTTCCCTTTGGCAATCAAAACCGTTCCATGAAAATCGTGAGAGAAATAATCATTGATACTATCAATAAATTTTTTATTAAACGCTTTAAATGTATCGTTCAGTAAAAAGTAAGATGTATCTATTTCCACTAATTTAGAATTAGCTTTATCTACTATATTGCAATTAACAATACTTAAAAAAATGAAACAAATAATTACTTTGTATTTAAACATAAAAAAGTCCCGCAAATTAAGTTTTTGCGGGACAAATTCTATAAATTTATTACACTTTTTATTAACGTACGGTATAATAGTATTCTTTATTGTTAATAGTTGCTTTTGCTACTGCATCGCAAGCTACGTTATTATAAGGATCGTAATCTATTTTAATGGTTTTATTAGAGGTGGTATTTGTTAAAGTAATTTTACCTTTTACAAATGTTCTTGCGCAGCCTAATTGTATTTTTTTATAAAGAGGTACATCTATGGTTACGGTAAAATTCTCGCCATTTCTGTTCACTCCGCTAGCAGAACCAATTACTTCAAATTCATCGCCTAATAAGCCAGCGCCATTATCTACAGTTTTTGTTATTGTTCTATTGCTTTTCCATGTTACAGTACCTTTATCATTTACGGCTTTAGCATTGGCTACATCAATATTTAAACTAGTTGCAGTGGTTCTAGTAAGAGTAGTAGTTCCCGTAACTTGGGTTAAATTAGTTCCATCATTTCCTCCATAATATTTATCTGCATCACTAGCTGATACGGTAATGACATTCACTATTTCAAAATATTTTTTAGATGCTGTAAAACTTAATTTGCCAGACCTATATCGCCCATCTTTGCAATAAATACCTTTAGGAGCAACTAATTTTAAGGTTCCAAAATCAATGGTAAAGGCAATACCATTTCCGTCTGTAAAAACACTGTCCGTAAATGTAACAATGGCGCCATTCGGTAGAATTGTATTTCCAGATCGTGTTCTGGTATCATTGCTTGTAAAGTCGTCTGCTACGTCAAATACTGATGTAAATTCATTTTCTGCAGTTGAATTATCTTCAGCAGATATTATAGTTTCAATGATTTCTTTTTTGTCTTTTTTACAAGCAAAAAAACTTAAAGTAAGTATAATAAAAAAAATAGCGGTTAAAATAAAATTTGATTTCTTCATGATGTTATGTTGTGTGTTTATATTTTTATAGACTGATTTTTAAAAAAAGGTTCAGTGAACTTTATAAAATAATTTCAAAAATAGTGCCAAATTATTAAACTACAATATATTAACTTTTGAATTTATAGTTACTTCAAAATTTACAGAATTAGCTATAAAACAATGCTGGTGGGCGTTTTGGTGCATTAATCCTATCTTATCTTGCATACTGGAATTGGATAAAGACACTATTGGATTTAGGGTAACCGAAGTAAACTTTCCTCCATTGGATTCACTCTGAGTTAATATACCAGAAGGATTATCTGCATAAGATTCTACAACTATGCCATGGTCAGCACATAAATGCAAAAACCATAGCATGTGACAACTAGATAATGAAGATAACAAAAAGTCTTCAGGATTATGTTTGGTAATATCGCCTCTAAAAGGCGCATCGGATGAAGCTAAGATATCTACTTTATTTTGAATTGAAATGGTATGGCTGCGTTCATAAGATTTATAATCGAGGGTACCTACTCCTTTATTACCAGTCCATATAATAGTTTGTGTGTAATGGTGTTCTTTACTCATATTTTTATTATTTAAAATTTAATCCAAAGTTTTAATAGGCCATCGTCTGTTTGATTTACTTTTTCGTACGAACTCGGCACTTCGAAATTATTGCCATGATAGGTTACTAGACGTGTGCTAATAGGGGCATTATCTAATTGCTGCTCTGTATAGTTTTTATAGGTATCGTACAAATTATCTGCTAATCTTACTTCATTGTTTAAGCGTTTTGGTGCCACAAGGTTTTCAAAAAATGGATTGTACATATAAAAGGCGTTGTACAATTTAAAATTCACATCTAATATATCTCCTTTTTCCAAAACTACGTTTTTAATTTCAAAATGTTTAATTAGTTCATTTCCTATATCCACCAAACTTTCGCGGTACTCTATACCATAAAAAAAACTATCCGAATAGTGAGCCCCAGATATGCAAAACTTACCTATTCCTGCACCAATATCAAATATTTTTTTGGGTCCATCTTCTGTTAGCCATTGAGTTGCTATTTGAGCTATTCGAATAGGTGTAAAGAATGTTTTAGAAACCTTTTGCAAATCCTTTGGTAAAAGCTTTCCAAAGTTATTTTCGGTTAAAAGTGGCTTGGTATGTTCTGTTATTTCTAATTGCTTCATATACTTAAATAGCGGTTATAAAACTAAAATAAAAGCGCTGTTTTTCATACCTATTCACACTATATTCTATTCTTAAACAATAATCATAGTATAAGACCATATTTAATCCCATGCCTCCACCATATTGAACTGTATTAGGCATTTTATTGTTTAACAATGTATTTCTGTTTTCATTTTTTACATATCCTGCATCAGCAAAACCAGTTAAATAAATGGCGACAGGCAATTGTTCGTAATTTTTCATTTGTTTAAAAAAATTATATTTTTTATTTAACAACAAATACTTCAATTCAGATTTCCCTAAGGCAAAATGATTACCATCTATAACATTCAATTCGTATCCTCTTATTACATCTCTATCATACCCTAAAGCCATTGTTTTAGAATAAGGAATATTAGAAAAATTAAAGTATCTTACCGTACCTGAAAATGCAGCATAAAATTTAGTGTTTATTTTTAAATATTTAGACATAGTAGCTTTCAAAGAAATACTTGGCTTATCTAAAAAAATTGGTCCTTCCACAATTGCTTTTATATAATGTCCTTTAAGGGGGTAGCCTTTAAAATTACGTTTATCTCTAACAAATTGGTAACCAAAATAAATTTCTCTTTGAATGTTTTGATTTTTATAAAAAAACTGTACGTTCACACTATCCGTTAGAACTGTATCTTTTACAACCGTATTTCTAAATCCTCCGTAAAATTGATGATAATTTAATATTTTTTTTCGGTGTGTAAACATTAATTCTCCATAGTTTCTATTAATCAGAAAACGGTCTTTATCTCTAAAAAATTGGACTTTATCTGCTTCTGTTTTATACCAAACTTCTCTATTGGCGCTAATGCCTGCTTTAATTTGCATTCCCCAAGTTTTTTTTTCATTAATAAAAGGAATTTTATAGGTAACATTAAATAATTGGGTGTACCCTGTTTTAAAATCCAATAAGATGCTTTCATTTCGCCCTCTTACATTATGCCATTTTAATTCTATACCATAAATTAGGCGTTTTGGATCTCTGCTAAGCCACCACTGATTAATATTTCTATCTGCATACTCTAATACTGGGAATGGCCATACATACCAGCGCTCTTTAACCTCTATAGTTACTTCTCCTCCTTGATTTTTTGAAATAAAAACCTCATTAAATAGAAACAAATTTATAACTTGTTGTCTACTTAAATTGGCATCAAAATTCCAATTTTTAATAGAATCTCCAACCTTAAATGAAAGCTCTCTTAAAATGATAAATATTTTGGTTTTTTTATTACCAATCACATTTATTTTTTTTACTAAAAAAGTAGAATCGCTTGCTTGGCAAACAAAGGTGAAGAAAATTATAAATATGGTAATTGTATATTTTTTCAAAATTTTTAGATGTCTAAAAACTTCATTAAACTTTCATAACGTTCATCTAAGTCGCCAATTCTGTCCTCTCTTCCAAAATATTGCGTAACTTGGTAATTATATCTTTCCAAGGTTGCCAAAATATTTTTAAGTATGGTGGTATTCAATTTTAAATGAACTTCTAATTCCATTGCATTTTCTATTTCATAAGTTACTACACCTATAATTTTAGCATCATTGTATTCTATAATTCTTGACATATCTGCTAAAGAATAATCTATAGGTTTAACTTTTAATACTATAATACTGCCAACAGAACCTATACTTAAACTTTGACTTAAGGTTTTAACAATATCTGAAGTTTTAAGAATGCCTTCATATTTGCCTTCCTCTGTTTGCACAGCTAATAATGGCAATTCCAGCATTTTCAATTGTTTTAAAGCATCAAAAATATGCTGATTAGGTAAAACAAACGGTAAGTATGGGGCATAAAGCGAAATATTTTTAAGCACATCAGTCGGTTTAAAATACTCTAATTGTTCAATTCCAATATAATTTAATAAAGTATTATTTTCTACCAAAGGTAGCATATTAACACGTTCGGAAAGTAAAATTTCTTTGGCTTGTTTTACAGTTGTATTAATTTCAAATGGTTTTAAAACAGTATTTAAATATTGGGAAGCTATCATTTAATGTATTACAAATTTAAGTCTTATATTTTAATTTATTCTAAAATATATTTACTCCATATATAAAATCTTTATAACCAATGGGTGCAATATATCTGACTATAAGTATTGCCTTTTCTAATTCTAATGGCTTTGCTCTTTTAATCAGCGTTTTGGTATCAAATTTGCTAGGCGTTTCTTTTACTTCAATTGCAATATTTTTATTCAATATAAAATCAATCTCGGTACCTTAACTTTTTTCGTAAAAATTTACCTCTCCAACACAACATAATTGATTAGCAATGGGATTTTCAAATAGCCCACCACTGGATAATTGGCCGCATATTTGAGAAATACTTAAATCAATATCTTTAGTTTTTAAATTGTCTATAATGGGTTCCCCAAGCACCATCGATATGCATAACCTCTTGCGCATATTTCAGGGTGTAATCTAAACCATTATTAATTTCATTAATAATTTTCCTATCTATTAGTTTTTAACATGAAATATTTTTAAATATAGGATTAAATTTCAGGTAACTCTTTACCCTCAGTGCGTTTACCTAATTCTATAACTGCTACATTTTGAATTTTGCCTGCATCCAATTCGAATTTAATCATAGTGCGCATTATATGAAAACCATGCCTACCAGCAGCTCCAGGGTTCATGTGCAGCATACCTTTTAAGTTTTTATCCCGCATTACTTTCAAAATATGGCTATGCCCTGTAATAAATAAATCAGGTATGCATTCGTAAAGATCTTTTATTAATTTAGGATTGTACTTGCCAGGATATCCGCCAATATGGGTTATCCAAACTTTTATACCTTCGCAAGTAAAACGATTATGAAGAGGATATCTGGTTCTTAAATCTTGCCCATCTACATTGCCCCAAACACTGCGAATGGTTTTGCCGGTTTTTTCTAAAATATCACTCAATGCCATATTACCCCAATCGCCACCATGCCATATTTCATCTGCATCGGCAAAATGTTTTATAATATCTGGCTCTACACAACTGTGGGTATCGCTTAAAAGTAAAATATTTTTCACAAGCCCGCAAATTAATTCCATATTTGCACATTATAAAATAAAAAATGTTTTCACTTACTACAATAATTATCGGTATCACAGTTTTAATTAGTATTATTGGTTTTGGTCAACCCAGTTTTTACGAAAAAGCAATGTTTCGCCCTTTCAATATTTTGCATAATAAAGAATATTGGCGCTGGGTAAGTGGTGGATTTGTGCATGCCGATTATTTTCATTTGGCGGTAAACATGTTTGTTTTATATTCTTTTGGACAATTTTTAGAATCTTATTTTATTGCGTATTTTCAAGACTTTGGCAAAGTTATTCTAGTTGTTTTTTATCTATTGGCTATTCCTGTAAGCAGTATGTACAGTTATTACAAACATAAAAACGATTTTGGTTATGCTGCTATTGGAGCTTCTGGTGCAGTGGCTGCTATGTTATTTGCGTCTATTTTAGTGCAACCATTCGCTGAGTTAAGATTGTACTTTGCTATACCTATTCCTGCTTGGTTATTTGGTATATTATATCTGGTTTACGAATATTATATGGGCAAGAAACAACAAGATAATATTGGCCACGATGCGCATTTTTATGGCGCTATTTATGGCTTGGTGTTTTCTATAATTATAAGACCACAAATAGCAGTTGAATTTTACAATCAAGTATTGGCTAAAATAGCAATGTTGGCGGCTTAACTAAACACTTTACTACCTACGCGAACCATATTACTACCGCAATCTATCGCTAATAAATAATCGCCACTCATACCCATAGAGAGTATTTCAAAATCTTGAAATTGATACTTGCTTTTTAATTGATCAAAAAATGATTTTAAAGATTTAAATTCTGCTTCTACTTGCGCTTTATTTTCAGTAAAACTAGCCATTCCCATTAAGCCACAAATATTAATATTTTTAAAAGACTTAAAAATCGCACTATTTAATAATTCTATACATTCAGCTTCTGATAAGCCAAATTTGGTTTCTTCTTGGGCTATAAATATTTGCAGTAAACAGTTAATCACTCTATTGTTTTTAATGGCTTGATTATTTATTTCTTCTAATAATTTAAGGCTATCAACACTTTGAATTAAATGAATAAAAGGGGCAATGTACTTTACCTTATTGGTTTGTAAATGACCTATTAAATGCCATTGTATATCCTTGGGCAATACTTCATATCGCTCTAATAAATACTGCACTCTATTTTCTGCAAAACTTTTATGCCCAGTTTGATAAGCTTCCTCAATTTCTGGAATAGAACGTGTTTTGGATACAATTACAAATTCAGCTTTTTGGCCTATTTCTTGCTTAATCTTTAGAATGTTTTCACCAATCATTATATTTGCAAAACTAATGAAACCTCAATTAAAATTTTTAAGTTTATTTCTTATACTAATATTTTCAAACTGTACTAAGCAAAAACCTAAGGTAGCTAGCAAGCCAAATTGGGTAATTAAAGAACCACAAATGGTAGATATGATAGCAGATTTACGCATAATAGATGCTGCTACTTATAATAATAGTAAAGGCGCTCCAAGAAATAAAAGTAAAGACTATGATTTTGTAATTAAAAAATATAAAACCCACGATAGTATTTTTAGAAATAGCCACGATTACTATTGCCAATATCCCAAGGTATTAGAAAGTTTATATGAGCAGGCTTTAGATAAATTAAGTGAAATGCAGGCTTCTGCATACACATCAAATGTTCGAAATGCTAAAGATACAGCTGAGATTGTAAAATAGACTAAGGTTTTTATATTCTAACTCAAATGGAACGCCCTATTGTCTTGGCGTATAACCGTATTCTGTTTTAATTTCAGTCAAAGTTTTCTTCAATACTTTTACCTGCATTTTAATATTGCTGAAAGGTCTATTATTGACACTATTTTGTGGTTGCTTTACAATTAAATCTATTACTTCTAAACCTTTCATTACCATACCAAAAACAGTATAATTTTTATTTAAGAATGTTGTTCCGCTTTTGCTTACACAAATATAAAATTGACTACCGCTACTTTCCTTATTAGGATTTACATTGTCAGGCATTCTAGCTGCTGCTAGAGCACCTCTATCATGTTTTATTGTATCTCTAATTTCCTCAGGAACAGTATAGCCTGGCCCACCTGTACCGTCATTTATACTATCGTCATCTTTGCTATTAGGATCGCCCCCTTGAATAACAAAATTAGCTATATTTCTATGAAAAGTAGAATTATCATAATAGCCTTCGTTGGCCAATTTTAAATAATTAGTTCGGTGCAACGGTGTAGCTTTATAAAGCCAAACATACATAGTGCCGTAGGTTGTTGAAATTTCTATAATATCTTCTTTTATCTCGGCTACTATGACTGGCTTAGGTTCTATTGTTTCTTTTTTCTTTTTGCAGCTATTACTGAAAGCAATTACTAAAGCTAAAAAAATAATATTTTTAATTTTCATTTTACAAACGTAAGAAATTATGGCTAAAAATTTATGTTCATCAATTAATTTTTTGGAAACTAATCCTATACATTTGCAATATGGACAAACGTACATTCCTTAAAAATTCAGGTATTATTGGTTTATCAAGTATTTTTATGCCTCAATTATTTAGTAAACAAATCAGCCCGAATTTGAATCAGAATCCTTTCCAGCCGTCTAATGATGAAGACTTTTGGTTAAATGTAGAAAATGGGTACAATTTAACCAAAGATTACATTAATTTAGAAAATGGTTATTACTGTATTCAGCCACTAGAGATATTAGATAATTACATTAAACATATTCAAGAAGTAAATATACAAGGTGCGCATTATATGCGAACTGTGCAATTTGAAAATAAAAACAAAGTAAGAGATAGATTAGCCGAACTAGCAGGTTGTAGCAACGAGGAATTAATTATTACACGCAATACCACTGAATCTCTCGATATGATAATAAGTGGTACAAATTGGAAAGCAGGTGATGAGGCTATTATGGCTAATCAAGATTATGGTGCCATGTTGGATATGTTTCAACAGGTAGCGCAAAGGCATGGTATTATCAATAAATTAATAGATATACCAATCAATCCATTATCAGATGAGGAAATAGTGTCTCTTTACGAAAAAGCAATTACACCCAAAACCAAATTGTTAATGGTATGCCACATGGTCAATATAACTGGTCAAATATTACCTATCAAAAAAATATGCGATATGGCACATCAATACAATGTGCAAGTAATGGTAGATGGGGCACATGCTTTTGCACATATTGAGTTTAAAATTTCTGAACTAAATTGCGATTATTATGGAGCCAGTTTACACAAATGGCTGAGCGCTCCATTAGGTGCCGGCATATTGTATGTTAAAAAAGAAAACATTAACAAAATATGGCCTTTGTTTGCAGAAAATGGTAAAACAATGGACGATATAAGTAGGCTTAATCATACAGGTACTATTCCTGTACATACCGATTTAGCCATTAATAATGCCATAGATTATTATTTAAAAATTGGAATTAAAAGAAAGGAAGAGCGCTTACGTTTCTTACAAAATTACTGGGTTACTAAGGTTAAAAATTTACAGCATATTATAATCAATACGCCTGATGACCTTAAACGCTCATGCGCAATAGCCAATGTAGGTGTAAAAGATTTAGCACCTGCAGAACTGGCTGAAATTTTACTAAAAAAATATAAAATATATACGGTGGCTATAGATGGCAAAGGCGTTAAAGGGTGCAGAATAACCCCCAATATTTATAACACCACTCAAGAGTTGGATATTTTTGTAAAGGCTTTGGAGGAGATTAGGTAAAAGATAATTTTACTTAACTCTATAATAACTCAAATAATACTTTTTAACGGTTTTTTTCAATGCCTTTAAATTGTAATTATCGCTGGCATCGGTTACATCTATTACCTTGCCGTCTTTTTTAAGAATATTAATACGGGTACTTTCGTCTTTATAAGCATCATTTTTTATTAAATGCTCCGTTGCAAAATACTTGGCTTCATTTGCTTTAATCTTAAATATACCACACACTTCTTTTTGCTTTTCAGCAATTACCTTTTTTTCAAAAGGCTTGTTCTGCACATTAATTTTAGGTAATTTTCTTAATACTAAATTTTGAGAAAGCATTGCCAAAACTTTATCTGAACTCTGCTGCCAGGTTTTGATGGCCGAATAAATATCTGTATCGTCTAATAAAGTAAAATTGAGTAGAGCCTCCCCGTTTATTTCAAATGTTTTTTTAGTTACTTCATTTTTCAAAAACCATAATAAAGCAGGTGTAGCAAATAAAGGTTCACCGTTTTTTACTAAAATAGCAGCACGTTTGATGATATTGGTTAATAAAATATCTGAAGCTACCACTGTTTTATGCAAGTAAACTTGCCAATACATTAATCTGCGCGCAATAATGAATTTTTCAATGCTATAAATGCCTTTTTCTTCCACTACTAATTCATCGTTAACAACATTTAACATATTAATTATGCGATCGCTGCCTACTACACCTTCTGTAACACCTGTAAAGAAACTATCTCTGCCCAAGTAGTCTAATCTATCCATATCTAATTGGCCAGATATGAGCTGGTATAAAAATTTCTTTTTGTATTTATTTTGAAAAATTTGAAGTGTTAAATCAAGTTTACTATCAAACGATTTGTTTAATTCTTGCATTAACAGCAAAGAAATATACTCGTGACTTACATTTTTAACCAATGTATGCTCTAAAGTATGACTAAATGGGCCATGACCAATATCATGCAGTAAAATACCTGCATACAAAGCTTCCGCTTCGTCATCTGTTATTTTTACACCTTTTTGTTGCAATGTTTTTACTGCATTTATCATTAAATGCATAGCACCCAAAGCATGGTGAAACCGAGAATGCGTGGCCCCCGGATACACATATTCAGAAAGACCTAATTGCTTAATTCTTCTTAATCTTTGAAAAAATGGATGCTCTATTAATTGAAAAATAAAAGTATTGGGAATGGTAATAAAGCCATAAACAGGGTCGTTGATAATTTTGTTCATACTTATACTTAATTATTTTACTATTTTTTTGTGTAAATGCAATACTTGCTCAATTAAAGAGTGCTGTTCATCATTGTAAATAATGTATTTAGCTAATTTCAATTTCTCATCTTCCGGCATTTGATTATTTATTTTCTGCATTACTTCTTGCTCCGAAAGGTTATCTCTTTCCATTACTCTTTGAAGACGCAAATTTAAAGGTGAATAAACTAAAGCTATTTCATCTACCGTATTTTTACTTTCTGTTTCAAACATTATGGCAGCCTCTTTAATAACTAATGGTACAGAAGAATTTTCATCACAAAAACTTTTCCAATCGGCAAATACTATAGGATGAATAATATCATTTAAGGCATACAATTTTTCCTTATCTTTAAATACCACAGAAGCCATAAAGGCTCTATTATAAGTATTATTCTGAAATGCACTTTCACCAAAATGTGTAATTATATCAGCCTTAATTTTAGGATGATTATTCACCAGCCATTTGGCCCTTTCATCGGCATTATAAATAGGCACCCCAAATTGAGCAAATAGAGAGCAAACCAATGTTTTGCCGCTACCTATTCCACCAGTAATACCTAATTTAAGCATAGTAACTATACTAAGCTTTTACTTCTTCAATTTTATTTAATGGAGCGCTTAATTCTGATGAAATAGCCACTTTTTCAATTTTCAAACGCGTGCCTTCAGATTCAATAATAACAGTAGTGGTATCTATTTGCAATACTTTGCCATGCAAACCGCCATTGGTTATTATTTTATCACCTTTTTTAAGACCTTCGTTGAACATTTTTTGTGCTTTTACTTTCTTTTGCTGAGGACGAATCATAAAGAAGTACATTACAACAAGCATTCCGCCCATCATAATCATAAAAGAACCTGTTCCTCCGCTTTGTGCAGCTTGTAAAATTATATTTAATTGTATCATATTTTATTAGTTAGTGTCGGCTATTTTTACATTAGCCTTAAAGTGTAATTCTATTTTTTGTTCTTTAATATTTGCAAAAATTAATACATTTTTGTTAATACTTCCTGACTTGCCAGTAGAGTTAAAACCCACTTTTATTTCGCCACTTTCTCCAGGTTTTATTGGCTCTTTACTATACTTAGGCGTAGTGCAACCACAAGTTACTTCGTGCCTCTCAATTAACAGATTGGTAGTTCCTGTGTTTTTAAATTTAAAAGTATGCTCAACATTTTGTCCATCAACTAAATCACCAAAATCACAATCCATAGTTTCAAAAGTCATTACTGGGTAAGCACTTGGCTGAGCAGTAGGATTAGATGCTGTAGATGGATTATTAATCATTTCTACAGGTATACCGTTTTTATCTTTTCTGCCAGAATTATTGCAGTTGAACGTTAAAATGGCAATGGTTATAAAAAGTATTATTTTCATGATGCAAAATTAAGGGCAAATATTTAATTTACTAAGCCTCTTCCCGTTTTTTTTATTTTACCGCTTTCTGTCAACACAATTCTAATTTTATCAAGTACGCCATTTAAAAATAAATGACTCTTTGGTGTACTGTAATTTTTAGCAATGTCTAGATATTCATTTATGGTAACTTTTGGAGGAATAGTTTCGAAATTTAAAAACTCGCAAACGGCCATTCTAAGCATCAGCATATCTGTAAGTGTTAGTCTATCTGCATCCCAATTTGGAGAATGACTGGCTATCAGAGTATCTAAACTTTCTTTGTCTACCACACATTTTTCTAATAATTGTGTGCCATACTTAAAATCATCTGCTTGTTTTTCAGAAATAGCTTCTAATTTTAATTTTTCTTGATCGTAAAAAGTATCAATTGTTTTTACAATAGCCTTTAATATATCTGCACAATCATCGTTCCACAGAATATAAGTGTCTTCCATTTCACTTTCAAAAAGCTCAAATTCATTGAATAAAAATTCATACAAATTGGTTAAGAATTCTTTTTGTTGTGCCTCATTTGGTGTATCAAAAACATTATAATATATAAAAAAATCATATTGCACTAAATCGCTAAATATTCTATTAAATAATTCACCATAATTGCGCCAAGAATAAGGCAAAGACGTAGATAATTCAGCAAACTTGGCGTCTGATTCTAAAGCAGAAAATAATGACAAACGTTCAATGCATTGCGTATTTCTAATTAAAGCTTTATTGGGAAAATATTTCTCTAATTCAATATGCTTTTCGCTTTCTAAATAAATATTAAAATCGCTTAAAAATTGTAGCTGAAAATAATAAAACTGATACAGATATTTAAACTGTGCGTTTAATTGATTTAGAAAAAAGGGAACAGATGGGGCTTCTTGCTGTGTAAGAGCGTAAAGCTGTTGAAGAACTTTAATTCGGATATTTCTGCGCGATAACATTAAAATGAACGTATGATTTTAAAGGAGCAAAAGTAATACTTTTTTACATTTTAACTAAAAAATATTTAACAATAAAAAAGCCCCTGATAATTAATCAGAGGCTTTAAGGTATTTAGTTGAAATTACATTTTAGGTGTATAGCCGTACTCGGTTTTTATTTGTGCTAAGGTTTTTTCCAAAACTTTTACCTTCATTACTATGTTTTTAATAGGTCTATCGTTTTGTCCTGTTGGTTGCTCAATAATTTTATCAATTACATCTAATCCTTTCATTACCATGCCATATACTGTGTATTGTTCATTTAATCCTGCTGTTCCCATAGTACTATGACATATATAAAACTGACAGCTACTGCTTGCCATGGCAGGATTGCCTGTACGTGCAGCACAAATAGAGCCTTTTTCATGTTTTATTGTATCTTTAATTTCATGCGGAATGGTATAATCGGGACCACCTGCGCCATCATTGTATGGATCATTATCTTTACTATTCGGGTCGCCTCCTTGTATCATAAAACCAGGTATTATTCTATGAAATGTGGTACTATCGTAAAAGCCACTCTTAGCTAATTTTAATATATTGGCTTTATGCAGTGGCGTAGCATTGTATAACCAAATATACATTTTACCAAAATCGGTGCTTACTTCTAAAATTTCTTCTTTTTTAGTTTTAGAATTAACCGATGTTTTTGTTGTTTTTTTAGCTGCTGGGGTAGTCGATTTAGCCACTGCCTTTTTAGCTACTGGTTTTGGTTTAGTTTGATTAGTAAAACTAAATAATGTAAAGATTACAATTGTGAATAATGAGATATTTTTAATCATTTTTTTATTGAATGTATGTTTCAAATATAATTATAAAGATTTAATTTAAAAAAGAGGCGCTAGGTATACTGTTTAATTAAAGGAAGAATTACTTCTTTATTACTTAACTGCGACTCTAAGTTATTGTCGATTATATA
The DNA here is from genome assembly GCA_013205405.1 of Bacteroidota bacterium. Classification (GTDB taxonomy): domain Bacteria; phylum Bacteroidota; class Bacteroidia; order NS11-12g; family UBA955; genus JABMMZ01. The sequence goes on from JABMMZ010000074.1 coordinate 15,905, forward strand.
TTTTATTAATGCTTCGTTTTTACCTCCTTGCTGCAAAGCTAAGTTATAAGGTGAGGTATTAAAGGTTACTAATTCGTATTGGCTTTTAAAATAATCAGGATACAAATCGCACAATTCATGTTCAATATGTTTGAATTGCATAAATTCTTTTTTACCTACTAAATCTCGCATTTCAACAAAATTTTTACAGGCCAAATCGGCTATGGGATTGGCATTTACAATGCGCGCTTG
>JABMMZ010000075.1 GCA_013205405.1 Bacteroidota bacterium
ACCACCAGCATTGTCTGCTATTGGTCCAAATGCATCAATTGCTAATTGCATAGCTGTTGTTGCCATCATACCTGCTGCTGCTATAGCAACACCATATAAGCCAGCGCAATAGTATGAACCCATAATACCAGCTGCTAAAGTTAATATTGGAATTACTGTAGATTTCATCCCCACTGCCAATCCACCAATAATATTAGTAGCGTGGCCTGTAGCTGATTGTTGAATAATTGATTTGACAGGGCCTCTGCCCATAGCAGTGTAATATTCTGTTACAATACTCATAATGGCACCTACGGCTGTTCCAACTAATATAGCTCCAAATACACCCATTTTGGTGAATGTTACACCACGCAAAGTAATATCGCCATCTGGCAACATATACATTACTATAAAATAAGAGGCTACTACTGTTAATGCCATAGAAGCCCAATTGCCTAAGTTTAAGGCATTTTGAACATTTGAATTATCATTTTTAATGGTTACAAACCATGTGCCTACAATAGAAAACAAAATTCCTAAACCACATATTACCATTGGTAATAAGATTGGAGACATACCGCCAAAAGCATCTGTAACAATAATTTCTTGACCTAAAACCATTGTAGCTAAAATAGTAGCAACATAAGAACCAAATAAATCAGCACCCATGCCTGCTACATCGCCTACGTTATCTCCCACATTATCGGCAATAGTTGCTGGATTTCTAACATCATCTTCAGGAATTCCTGCTTCTACTTTACCTACTAAGTCTGCACCCACATCAGCGGCCTTGGTATAAATACCGCCACCTACTCTTGCAAATAAGGCAATACTCTCAGCTCCTAAAGAAAATCCAGTTAATACTTCAATAGCTGTTTTCATGTTATCGCTATCTACTTCTACTACATTAAATATTTCTAAGAAAACAATAAATAATCCACCTAAACCAAATACTGCTAAACCAGCAACGCCTAAGCCCATTACAGTACCTCCCGTAAAAGAAACTTTTAAAGCTTGTTTTAAACTTGTACGAGCAGCTTGAGTGGTACGAACATTAGCTTTGGTAGCTACTTTCATTCCAATATAACCTGCTGTTGCTGAAAAAACGGCTCCTATAATAAATGAAATGGCTATTATCCAACTACCATGCAATTGCATTCCGTTTACTTCGTGAATAGTACCTGAAAATGCTAATAAGGCTGCAGCAAATACAACAAAAATACTTAAAACTTTCCATTCTGCTTTTAAAAAGGCCATAGCACCATCGGCTATATATCCGGCTAATTCTTGCATGTTTTTGTCTCCAGCATCTTGTTTGCTTACCCAAGCGCTTTTAATAGCCATTACTATTAGGCCTACGATGCCTAATACAGGCACTAAATATAAAATTGAATTGTTCATATCTGTTTAATCTACAGGTTATTTTTTTTAAAGGTGCAAAAATACGGTTTTTATATTAAATGAAGAAAATTTATCAAAAACTATAAAACATTATTCAGTTATTTATTAATAATTTAATAGATTGAAATATTAAAAATAAAGCAGAAATAAAGATTAAATTACTTTATTTAAGGTAGTAAGAATAAAATAAAAATATTTTTATTGCCAACCATTGATACCCGAAGATATTGTTTTTACAACAGTTACGGGATAATACATTGTATACTTAATACTTTATTTTTCTATTCTAAGCTCTGTAATGTTTAAATTTAGGCAGAATATCTATGGCTGAGTTTAAAATTTCTTACAAAGCCCCTTCAAAATCTTCATCATCCACATCAGGAAGTATCCATTCTCTTTCAATGATATTGTCGTCTGTGTCTATAGTCAGATTTTACCAATGCTACAAATTTCACGTCTTCTTTTTTTGCAGCTTCAAACTCAACTCTATTGCCAATTTTTTTGTTAATAATCTCCAACATAGCATTATGACCTCCAATGAATTTGGATTTATCAATAAGATCTTCTTTATCAATTTTAATCTCTTCTTTAACACCTTTTTCATTAAAAAATGTACCCGATTGAAATTTGCCTTTTTTGTAATTTAATCCATAATATTTTTCTCCGTTCTCATGAAAATAAGTCCACAAGCCTTCTTTTTTATTATCATTAAATTTCCTTTTTAGAGGCTTTACCATTTTTCCAATAGTGCGTACAAGCAACTGTTAAGCTATCTTTTTCAAAAGTACCTTCTTCTTTTAACTTATTGCCTTTGAAAAAGGTTTTATAAGAACCATTTTTAATACCTTTTTAAAAATTAAACTCCACTTCAGTTTCTTTAGTATCAAAATAAAAGGTAGAAACACCATCTTTATCTCCATCTATATACTTTGTTTTTCCTTTTACTTCTCTATTTTTATGATAAAAATCCAGCCTCCTTGCATTTCACCATCTAAATATTTTCCTTTAGATTTTACTTTGCCATTCTTATACCAATTCAACCATTTTCCTTCAAATTTTCCTTTTTATATTCGCCTTCTGAAGATTTTTGACCATTAGAAAAATAATAACTAAAATTATTTTGGAATAAAATACTACTTATTTATTTTTTCCCCTTTATGATTTGGTAAAAAGTACAAAAATTTAAAATCATAGAATTAAAATGTATTTTTGCGAATTACAAGTATTATAAAATAAATGAGAACTTATAAAGTAATTGGGATAATGAGTGGCAGCAGCATGGATGGCATTGATTTGGCATTGTGCAATATAACAAGCGATAATGGTAAATACACCTTTTCAATAGAAAATGCAGAAACTTACGAATACAATGAAAAATGGCGTGTTAGATTATCTCAATTGCGCAAAGCCGATGCTTTGGCTTATGCAAAAACAGATGTATTTTATGGACATTATCTTGGGCAATTGGTTAATGATTTTGTTTCTAAAAATAATCTAACACCAGATTTAATAGCCTCTCATGGGCATACCGTTTTCCATTATCCTAACGAGTTAATTACCCGTCAAGTAGGCGATGGTGCTTCTTTGTCAGCTATTTGTGGTTTGCCTGTGGTAAGTGATTTTAGAAGTATGGATGTAGCAAAAGGCGGACAAGGAGCACCCTTAGTGGCTATTGGCGATGAATTACTTTTTTCTGAATACGACTACTGTTTAAATCTAGGTGGTTTTTCTAATATAAGTGGTATGGTAGGCGAATACAGAATAGCTTATGATATTTCCCCTGCTAATATTTTGTTAAATAGAGTAGCGAGAGATTTGGATTTGGCTTATGATAAAGATGGAGAAATAGCTGCAAAAGGGGCTATTAATTACCAACTTTTGGGGCTATTAAATGATATAGATTTTTATAAAAAACCTTTTCCAAAATCGTTGAATAGAGATTGGATAAATGAAGAACTATGGCATATAGTAAAAGAAGGAGAACGCCTATCACCCGAGGATAAAATGAAAACTTTTGTTGATCATATTGCATTTCAAATAGGTAAAAGTATAGATTATATTAGCGGTAATAAAGCAAGTAATAAAAAGGTATTAGTAACAGGTGGTGGTGCTTTTAATAATACTTTAATGGATTATATTAGAACCCATTCTGAAGCAGAATTCATTATCCCCGAGAAGAAATTAGTAGAATACAAAGAAGCCTTAATTTTTGCACTTATGGGCGTATTAAGAATTGAGAATAATGTAAATATTAAGCAAACATTTACTGGAGCGAGTAGCGATAGCGTTAGTGGAAGCTTGAATGGTAACTATAAAAATTTACAATAAATTTACAAAACTTTTAAGTATCTTTGACTTTATGCAGAGGCTAAAAAAAATATTTACTTGTGCTTTATTAGTTGTTTTCATACTTAGTGCCAATAGTTGTTGCAAAAAAAAGGATTCTAAAACTGAAATAATAATTGATTACCCAATTCCTTTTTACCAAATAATGGAATTAGATAATGATAATATTGATAGCTTAATTCAAATAATTTCAATTGAGTTTCCAACTATGCTAGAAGGAGAATTAGCTAAAAATAATACTTCAAAATCATTAATAAAATCAGCACGTTTAACGAGTATGCGCTTACAGGTTTTAGACAATGCTTGGTTTGATAGTACTAAGTATTCCAATTTTAAAGATATCAAAGATTTATATTTAGATATTTTAAAACCTAGCATTGGCCAAGTTAATGTTGCTATAAAAGAAAATATGCCTGATGTGCGCACTAGGATAGTAAATATGAATATGGTAGATGTTGAATTAAAACAATATTTGCAGCAAGAAACTTTTCAATTTGTGGTTAAATACAGAAAAAGACGCGCCATGCCACATCAAATGCCATACACTATTGTGCTTAATTTTAGAATTGTAGCCGATCCACTTTAAAATTTATTATCTTTGAATTTATGTTGAATATAAAAAAAATATTAACTTATACTGTTCTAGTTATTTTCATACTGAGTGCCAATAGTTGTCGCAAAAAAAAGAATTCTAAAACAGAAATTGTAATTGATTATCCTATTGGTCTTATCGATATAATGGAATTAGATAATGATAATGTGGATGTTTTAGTAGAACGCACAACATTTGAGTTTCCAACAAACTTAGAAGGAGAATTAGCGAAAAATAATACATCAAAATCATTAATTAAATCGGCACGTTTAACGAGCATGCGCTTACAGGTTGTAGATTATGCTTTATATGATAGCGCTAAATATTCCAACTTTAAAGATATAAAAGATTTATACTTAGATATAATTAAACCAGGTATTGGCCAAGCAAATATTGCCATTAAAGAAAATATGCCTGATGTGCGCACTAAGATAGTAAATATGAATATGGTAGATGTTGAGTTGAAACAATATTTGCAACAAGAAACCTTTCAGTTTGTAGCTAAGTATAGAAAAAGGCGCGCTATGCCGCATCAAATGCCCTATACCATTGTGTTAAATTTTAGAATTGTAGCAGATCCTCTATAAGGATGCAATTTTATCAATATTTTCTTAATTAAATTTTTATCTTTGCGCCCACTAAATATTAATTTATAATGCGCAAACTCTTAGAAAAATTTGAAAATAAACAACCTGAAATAGTATTTGAATGGAAAGATGCTGAGACCGAAGCAGAAGGTTGGATAGTTATAAATTCGTTAAGAGGCGGAGCAGCTGGTGGTGGAACACGCATGCGCAAAGGATTAGATAAACGTGAAGTAGAAAGCTTAGCCAAAACAATGGAAGTAAAATTTTCAGTATGCGGACCACCAATTGGAGGCGCCAAATCAGGCATTAATTTCGACCCCTCTGACCCACGTAAAGAAGGTGTTCTTAAACGCTGGTATAAAGCCGTTCACCCAATATTGAAGAGTTATTATGGTACAGGTGGTGATTTAAATGTAGATGAAATACATGAAGTAATTCCAATCACTGCAGCCAATGGATTATTGCACCCGCAAGAAGGTGTTGTAAATGGGCACTTAAATTATAATTCGGAAGAAAAATTAAAAAGTATTAGCCGTTTACAACAAGGCGTTTTGTTGCCAATACTAGACGAGCGTTTTACGCCAAGTGTAGCCAAAGCCTATACCATAGCCGATATGGTAACAGGATGGGGCGTTGCAGAAGCTGTTCGCCATTATTATAATTTATGGGGAGGCACTATGAAGGGCAAGTTTTGTGTCATTCAGGGATGGGGAAATGTGGCAGCAGCAGCAGCTTTTTATTTGGCTAAAGAAGGTGTAATTATCAATGGCATTATTGATAGACAAGGTGGATTAATTAATGAAAAGGGTTTTACGTTTGATGAAATTAAAGACCTGTTTTTAAGTAGAAAGGGCAACGAGTTAAACCATCCCAATTTGTTAAGTTTTGAAGAAATAAATAGTAAAGTTTGGGATTTACCAATGGAGATATTTATACCAGGTGCCGCTAGTAGATTAATTACCCAAAACCAAGCAGAGAGAATGGTAGCTTCAGGTGTTGAAGTAATTAGTTGCGGTGCTAATGTACCTTTTGCAGATAAAGAAATATTTATGGGTCCTATATCGGAGTATATGGATAATCATACGGCCGTAATTCCTGATTTTATAGCCAATTCCGGCATGGCAAGAGTATTTGCATATTTAATGAAACAAGGAGCAGAAGTAAATGATGTTGCTATTTTAAAAGATGTTTCTAATATTATTGACCAAGCATTAATGCGTGTTCACCAATTTAATCCTAAAACCACAGGCTTAAGTGCCAAAGGTTTAGAACTAAGCTTAACCGACTTAGTAAGTTCTGCTGCTGTAAGCAGATAGTTATTGGCACACATTTTGGATTATTGATGTAAACCCAAAATAATGCGTTACTTAATACTTTGTCTTTTCTTAATTTTAAGTCTTAATATACAAGCTCAAAAGACTCCTCAACTTACGCTCTCTTTATATCCAAATCCTACCACTGAATTGGTGAATTTAAAATTTTCACAAGATTTACCAAGTGGCGAAATAGTAAAAATAACTTTAACAGATATTTTAGGCAATCAAATTAAAACATTTGAACTTAAAAATGAATTAGAATCTCGGTTTTCAATGATCGAATTTAATGCCGGAATTTATTTGCTTAAAATAGAAACCCAGCATGCAGTATTCATTAAAAAAATACTTTTCAAACCGTAAAAATTAATTTTATTTTTCTCCAAAAAAAGCCATGTATTTTTTGCCCCTTGCGCAATAATCTGGATCATAGGTTCTTGCAAAACCAATACTAGGGTAAAGTCTTCCGGTATTATGAATATGGAATGCATCTTTGTACTTTTTAGATTTTAAGTAGTTGCCATATGTCATTTCTATCCATTTAGTGCCATAAAAAACAGCATTTTCTCCCCTTATATCTTTTATTTTTATATCTAATAAAATACATTTATATCCCATTAATTGAAATGGTCCCCAACTACTGGCTAGGTTTTTAAGCGCATCATCATTGGCATCTTCTAATATGGCTTTTGTTACATTTTCGTAATTGCTTAAGGTTCCAAATTTTACTTGTTTTAATTTTTCATAAACATGGGGCTCAAAGCGTTCATCAAAAATTTTTCTGCCGCCACATTCTAACATACATAATGCTTTTAAGTAGGCCGATGAAATTTTAAAAACAGCCGCGCAGCTATCAATAGAAGCGCCATAGTTTTTAGTTACCATTTCTAAACCTCCTTTTCTGTCTTCAATATTTATATTTTTCTCTTTTTGTAAGTAAGGTATTAAGTATACAATAGATAATACTGCAATGAGCAAAAATAAAAATAAGATAAAAAGCCCTTTTAAATTTTTCATTTATTGAAGTGTCAAAATTAAGTGTTTTTTATGGCTGGTTTATATCAATTAATTCATCTCCTTTGTGATAAGGCATATAGGTGATAATAAATTGAAGCATTTCGTCAATAGTGCGCATACTCGCGCCACCAAACTCAAGTCTTTCGGCTATTAGTTTTGGAGGAGTAAATGGATTATTGGGATTGTCAATCGTGTTGTCAAATTCTGCTTCTACTTTAATAATACTGCCTTTTGGGATTTTTACAGGATTTTTAAAAGTATAAAAATATTGCCATCTAAAAAGCCATTTCGGAATATTAATTAATTTTATAGTGTCTCCATTGGGTTTTATGGCGTACGCTTTAAATTTTTTGCCAATTAAATGCATATGCGGATTAATGGTAAGTACTGAAATATCATTGTATATTTCTAATTGAGTAACATGCTTCGAAATTATATTAGGCGCTATTTGCAATGGCGGTAAAATGGGCGCTACTCCATTGGTGCCTAGCATTAATTCATAAGTAGGTCTTTGAGGTGGTTTTTTATCAAAATAAATGTAAAGTTTCGAACTGTCAATTGTATTTACTTTGCTTGGCCCATAATGAATGTCGTTGGCCATAAAAGCGCCATTTTTAGCCAGTACAAAACCACCTATACCTATTGGATACTTTATGCCATAAGTTCCAGGTAAATAATTTACTGCAGAATGCACACGCAAGGGTAAGCTGCCATCACTATTTTGTAAATTGAAACCTTTGAATTCAGTAGAAAAATTTTCGGTGCCAGTAGTTAAAATTTTATTTCCAATAAAAGGGTTTGTGGAGGGAGAAAATTTGTAATAATGGCCGTTCATGTGATGCACCAAAGAAGGCTTGCCAGGTACAAATTCTAATGCACGCACAAAGGTATCTTTACCTAATTGATAGGGTATTTTAATGACATAAAATCTGTCTAAGTTATCATTTTTTATAGCTACAGGTTCTAAATTTAAAACCATATCGGGCTTACCAAGTAAGGAGCCATATTGAAGAATTTCAGGAGATTTTATTAAGCTTGTATCTCCGGCCTTTTTGCCACTTTTATACCATTGTTGAATTAAGTCAATTTCTTGTTGGGTTAATATTTTTTCGTCAGTAAAACTGCTGTAATTAGGATCGGCTGGCCATGGTGGCATATACTTGGTTTTAGTAACATGTGCTATCATTTTGCCTCTCTTAGCTACATCCCAATAGCCAATTAAACTAAATGGACCACCACCATTTGGTCTATGGCAAGGAGTGCAATTTTTGTGAATAATAGGCGCAATGTCTTTTTGAAAAGTGATAGTTTGAGAAGAGTTACAACTAAAAAATAGAACAACACTACTGCTCAATAATACAGCCAATAGGGTCGTTTTTGCAATAAGAAATTTCTTCATTTTTCTGCAACAAATTTAAAGTATTCTCTACATAATTTACACTAGGTGTTTTCTCTGAGCCTAAAGACATAAATCTATCATCTATTTTACCAGAATAAATAATCTTTCGGTTATTTATTATTACAACTTGGGGAGTTACAGTGGCTTTAGCCAGTTTAGTATATTCAAGTAAAGTATCTTGAATTATTTGTTTGCTTAAAATGCTATCGTACTGGCAATATTGCAGGATGGTTTGTTTATTTTGATAGCCAGGAAAAATATATTTTATGTCGTATTGAGAACCAAACATTGTATTTATTTTTTTAAAACTACCAAGGTATTTTTCGCAAATAGGGCATTCTGTGTTCAAAAAAAATAGGACAGTAACTTGTTTACTCAAAGTAAGCTTTGTGTTGTTTTTTGACACATGATGTTGACATGCTAGGCACAGTATTAGACAATAAAATATTAATGCAATAGGGCGATATTTTAAAAGGAGTTTCAATTTTCTGTTTAAGAACACAAAAATAATTTTTTTAATTTACTTAATTAAACCTTTTTAAATTACTTTCGTCAAACCAATAATTTGAATCAAAATACTGCTTTAAACGACCATGAATTGTTCAAACAATTTATTGAGCAAAACAAACCTGAAGGCTTGTTTAAAGAGATAATGACAAAATATAATAAAAGAGTTTATTGGCAAATACGCAGAATACTCATAGCGCATGATGATGCCGATGAAGTTACTCAAATAGTATTTATTAAACTTTGGCAAAATGCCAATCAGTTTAAATTTAACAGTGCATTGAGTAGTTTTATTTTTAGAATTGCTTACAATGAAAGTATTACGTTTTTAAATCAGAAAAAAAGATTTACCTCTTTTGATAATATGTTGGATGCAGACGGGCATTATGCAGCTATGATTGACAGCGGAATTGAAATGACAGGTGATGAAATAGCGGCAAAATTGCAAAAGGCGCTTTTAAACTTGCCTGAAAAACAACGCTTAGTTTTTAATTATAAATATTTTGACGAACTTCAATATGATCAAATTGCAGATATAACTGGCACATCCGTTGGCGCATTAAAAAGCAGTTACCATATAGCAGTTGAGAAAATAAAAAAATATTTAGATATTTAAATTAAACCTTTACAAAATTAAAACGTCAAACAAAAAGATAATGGAAAATAACGACTTAAATAACGAATTTAAAAACAATGGTTTCAGACTGCCCGAAAATTATTTTGAGCAATTAAATACCAAAGTTATTAAAAATTTGTATTCAGAAAATACACATTCGAAGCTTTCATTTTGGAAAAAAAATACCAAATGGTTAGTGGCTGCAAGTATAGCTCTTATTGCAGGGTTAGGTATTTTGATAAATAGCAATACAACTGGGAATTCAGAGGTTTCTTTTGCCTCGCTTTCTGTTGAAGAATGCAATGAATATGTAAATAATGAAGAATTGACCGAAGAAGAATTTAGCGAAATAATTTCTAATGAAGCAGTTGATAGTATTTACCAAATGGAAATAGTAGCAGGTAGTTTAAAAACAGATACCGAAACAATAGAGGACATTGACAATGAGGATGTTCTTTTTGAAGATGAAATAGAATTATAAGTAGAATAAAACACAATAAATAATAGCCATGAATATGAAATATCAAAGCAACAGTACAAATCTTGTATTTTTAATTAGAAATTTAAAAATGCTGATTTTGAGTATCACCCTTTTAATGGGTTTAACTAATACATATGCTCAAAAAGGGAATCCTAACAAAGCTAAAAAAATAGATAAAGAAAATCAAATTAATGAACTTAGAAAAAAGTATTTAATTGAAAAACTGGCTTTAACCGAAGCAGAACAAAAAGCTTTTTTTCCTTTATTAGATGAGTTTAAGCAAAAAGATAAAGCCTTGAGAGATACTTTTAGAAATAGGTACAAACCCAATCAAATACCTTTTATGGATGATAAAAAAGCAGAAGAATTTTTGAATGCCATGATTAAATTAAAAGATGATCAAAATAACTTATTCAAAGAGTATATTCTGAAATTTAGAAAAGTTTTACCGGTTAAAAAAGTAGTTATGCTGCCACAAGTAGAGAAAGAATTTAAAAAAGAAATTTTAAAGAAAGCTAGTTTTAAAGGGCCTAAAAATCAGGATGGTTTGCCACCTACTGGTGATGAATAATATAGACTTAAAGTAAAATTAGAATCCAGTTTGCAAATCACTGTATTTTTTTTATTTTGAAATGGTTTTAAACAAATAAAACAAAAAAAATAATTACTTTCGTACCTTTATTTTATGAAATTAATATCTGTAGTAGTGCCTTGTTATAATGAGCAAGAAGTGTTTGCTGAAAGCTATAAAAGGCTTACGGAAACATTGAGCCAATTAGATGCGACAAAATACCATTACGAACTTATTTTTGTAAATGATGGCAGTAAAGACAATACTTTACTACTCATAAATGAAGCCATTACTAAAGACAATAAAGTAAAAGGCATTAATTTCTCTCGCAATTTTGGTCACCAAATAGCCATTACTGCAGGGTTAGATAATTGTAAAGGCGATTGCGCAGTAGTAATAGATGCCGATTTGCAAGACCCTCCAGCAGTTATTTTACAGATGGTTCAAAAATGGGAAGAAGGCTATGATGTAGTATTTGGAAAAAGAGAAGAACGAGCGGGTGAAAGTGCCTTTAAATTAATAACTGCCAAATGGTTTTATCGCTTTATCAATAGATTAAGCGATGTAGATATTCCATTAGATACAGGCGATTTTAGATTAATGGATAGAAATGCTTTGAATCAATTTTTAAGCATGCGAGAATCCTACCGCTTTGTGAGAGGTATGATAGCCTGGATAGGATTTAACCAAACTTTTGTAACTTACGATAGAGAAAGTCGTTTTGCAGGTACTACCAAATACCCCTTTAAAAAGATGTTGCGCTTAGCAAGCGATGCCATTTTGTCTTTTTCTAATACACCGCTTAAAATAGCTACTTTTGTGGGTTTTGCTACTTCTATTGTTGCATTTATAGGTATTTTATATGCTATTTACATGCGTACTTTTACCAATAATTATGTTGAAGGTTGGACCTTATTAATGATATCTATCCTAATGATTGGTGGTATAATTTTACTAGTATTAGGTATTATTGGCGAATATGTAGGCAGGATTTATGGCGAAATTAAACAAAGACCGCTTTATATTATTAAGGATAAAATTGGGTTTTAAGCTTATCAAACAAGAGGAATAAAAAAACTTTTTTCCTTTTTTCAAAAAAGCGTACTTTTGCAGCCATTTTAAATAAAAAAGTATGAGTATTACCAAAATTCAAGAACTTTTAGGTTCAGACGCAGATAATTTATTAAACTACCAAGCTAAAGCAATAGCTAAAGAACATTTACACTTGCCAGGTGGCGATTTTGTAGACAGAGTATTTCAACAAACTAACCGCAGCCCACAGGTATTGCGTAGTTTGAGCGATTTGTATAACCACGGTAGATTATCAGGCACTGGATACATGAGTATTTTGCCGGTAGATCAAGGTATAGAGCATAGTGCTGGTGCTTCTTTTGCACCAAACCCAATATTTTTTGATCCAGAAAATATCGTTAAATTAGCTGTCGAAGGTGGTTGTAATGCAGTAGCCTCTACTTATGGCGTATTGGCTGCTACCAGCAGAAAATATGCACATAAAATACCTTTTATTGTAAAATTAAATCATAATGAATTTTTAACTTACCCTAATAAATTTGACCAAATAATGTTTGGTAGTGTAGATGAGGCTTGGAATTTAGGAGCAACTGCAGTAGGTGCTACAATCTATTTTGGTTCGCCAGAAAGTGGTCGTCAAATAGTAGAAGTAGCGCAAGCCTTTGAGCGAGCACACGAATTGGGAATGGCTACTATTTTATGGTGCTATTTAAGAAATAATGGCTTTAAAAAAGAAGGTATCGATTACCATACGGCTGCTGATATTACAGCACAAGCCAATCATTTGGGGGTAACAATCCAAGCTGATATTATTAAACAAAAATTACCTACCAATAACGGTGGATACAATGCCATTAATTTTGGAAAAACACATCCAAAAGTATACAGTGAGTTAAGTACCGATCACCCAATAGACCTTTGTCGTTATCAAGTAGCTAATTGCTATATGGGTCGTGCAGGACTAATAAACAGCGGTGGCGAGAGCAAAGGTGCTACAGATTTAGCAGAAGCAGTAACCACAGCAGTAATCAACAAACGAGCAGGTGGCCAAGGATTAATAAGCGGAAGAAAAGCATTTCAAAAACCAATGAATGAAGGTATTCAATTATTAAATACTATTCAAGATGTATATTTAGAAAAAGCAGTTACTATTGCTTAATCCAATTCTTTTTATTAATCTTGTAATACGAATATGAGTTGGTTTAAACGAGTATCTGAAGGTATAACTACCAAAACAAAAGAGAAAAAGGCTACACCAGACGGTTTGTGGGATAAATGTCCACGTTGTAAAACATTAACTCCTCATAAAGATTTAATCGAAGCACGTTATGTTTGCCCTTCTTGCGAGTATCATTTTAAAATAAGTTCAAAAGAATATTTCGAAATTTTATTTGATGATAATAAATTTAAGGAGTTAGATGCCAATTTAATTTCTGGAGATCCATTAGGATTTAATGATACCAAGCCTTACAAAGATAGAATTAAAGATAGTATTGCTAAAAGTGGATTGAAAGATGCGGTTAGAACTGCTACTGGAAAATCAAATGGTAGAAAAATAGTTTTAGCCTGCATGGATTTTGGCTTTATTGGAGGCAGTATGGGTAGTGTAGTAGGCGAAAAAATAGCGCGTGCTATTGATTATGCCAGAGAGAACAAACATCCTATGGTTATTATTAGTAAAAGTGGTGGTGCACGTATGATGGAGGCAGCCTTTTCGTTAATGCAAATGGCTAAAACATCTGCTAAATTAGCCTTGTTGGCTAAAGATGGTATTCCCTATTTCTCTATCCTTACCGACCCAACAACAGGTGGAATTACGGCCTCTTTTGCTATGTTAGGCGATTTTAATATTGCTGAACCTGAAGCATTGATTGGGTTTGCTGGTCCTCGTGTTATCAAAGAAACTATTGGGAAAGATTTACCTAAAGGGTTTCAAAGCTCCGAGTTTTTATTAGAACATGGGTTTGTAGATATCATCGTGCATAGAAATGTATTAAAAGATAAAATAAGTTTATTACTAAGCCATATTTGGGACTAAAGTAATTAATAATTAAAAATAAATAATTAAGGATAAAAATAAAAATCAAAAATCACAGCTAGGCATTATTAATTCAAATAAAAATCAAAAATTAACAATTTAAAATAAACAATAATAAGATGAACTTTCCAGAAAATTTAAAATATACAAAAGACCACGAGTGGGTGAGTATTGAGGGCGATATTGCTACAGTTGGTGTTACAGATTTTGCGCAAAGCGAATTGGGTGATATCGTATTTGTAGAAATAGAAACTAAAGGTGAAACTTTAGCGCACGAAGCTACTTTTGGTACTGTAGAAGCAGTAAAAACAGTAAGTGATTTATTTATGCCAGTAAGTGGCGAAATATTGGAAGTTAATCCAGTATTAGAAAGCAGTCCTGAGGCTATCAATACAGATCCTTACAACACAGGATGGATGGTAAAAGTTAAAATGAGTGATGCTTCACAAGTATCAGATTTATTGGATGTTGCTGCTTATAAAGCATTGATAGGTCACTAGTTTTTATTGACTTTTAAAAAGCAAATATTAAGGATTCAATTGCCCGCATTATTGTGGGCAATTCTTATTTATATACTTTGTGTTACAGATACGCAGCAAGTAAAATTGGATATTTCCTTACTTGGTGTTCCCATTGATAAAATAGCTCATTTTGGGGTATTTTTAATATTATCATTTTTAATGAGTTGGGGTGTTTTTGCAAAGCATAATTGGCTAAGTACAAAATGTAAAAGTTGGATTATTTTTATAAGTATTACGTATGGTGTTTTAATAGAATTTATGCAATTTTACCTTACCATTGACCGAAAAGCTGATATTTTTGATATTTTTGCAGATAGTATAGGGACTTTTGTAGGCGTTTTTATATTTGTATTTTTCAAAAAAAATAAAAATTTGGCAAACAAATTGTAATTTATTGTTTACCCTTTACGTTCAATAGATATTAAAGCAAAAAAATGAAAGAAGATATCAATTATTATGCATTAGATACTGATGATATCGTTTTTGATAACCGTAATAAAAATTATGGTGCTTTTCTTTTACGAAAAAAATATATTAGAAATTTATTAAAGTCCATCAGTATCAGTATTTCAATTTTTACTTTGGCAATGTTAACGCCTTTTATTTTAAGTAAATTAAATTTTTTTGATGAGCCCCCCGAAGAAGTTTTAATTAGAAGAGAAATAAATTTGGCCGATGCCCCGCCAGCC
This sequence comes from Bacteroidota bacterium, assembly GCA_013205405.1. Lineage (GTDB taxonomy): Bacteria > Bacteroidota > Bacteroidia > NS11-12g > UBA955 > JABMMZ01. Next base: position 15,090 of record JABMMZ010000075.1, read on the forward strand.
ATGGCGCAAGCCAGCAGTAAGTCAGCAAGTGCAACTCAGGGAGAAATAGAAGCAGTAGAAAAGAAGGATGCTGATGAAGAAAAAAAAATAACTGAGCCAACTGAGCCCAATAAAAACAATAGTGTACAAGATACTGCTGATAATTATTTGAAGAACGGAAAAGGTAAAGAAGGGAAAACCGCAGGCGGCACTGGTGCCGATATTTATGATATTAGTAAAGTGGAAATTAAGCCTATATTCAAAGGAGGAGATGAGGCTTATGGCTATTTTTTTGAAGATAATTTAAAACACCCAAATGCCAATTTAACAGGTGTAATTTATGTGAGTTTTATTATTGAAAAAAATGGAGATATTTCTGACATTAATACAGACAATAAAGGCAATCCAAAACTTGAAATAGCTGCAAAAGAATGTATTGCAAAAATGAAAGGTTGTTGGATACCTGCAAGGCAAGGTGGTAAGGAAGTAAGAGTAATTTGTAAAGTACCAGTTGAATTTTAATAAATGAGTAATTTTATATCGATAAAAAATTTGGCTGAGGATGATAAGCCTAGAGAAAAGCTAGCCTTAAAGGGAAAAGCAGCCCTTAGTGATGTTGAACTTTTGGCTATTTTGATAAGTACGGGTACTAGAAAAAAAACAGCCATTGATTTAGCAAGAGAAATTTTGCAAAAAGCCCAAAATGATTTGAATCAATTAGCAAGATTAACCATAAATGATTTTTGTACTATTGATGGTATTGGGCCCGCAAAAGCCATTACTATTATAGCGGCTATAGAATTAGCTGGACGCAAGCAAGCATCAGAAACCAAAGCCAAAGCGCAAATTACCAAAAGTAGGCAGGCTTACGATTATATTAGATACCGATTGGAAGATTTGCCATTTGAAGAGTTTTGGATATTGACCTTAAATCGAGCTAATATTGTAATAGCAGAGTATAAAATAAGCGAAGGAGGGGTGTCGGCTACATTGGTAGATTTAAAGAAAATAATGAAAATAGCCATTAATGATTTAGCTTCTTCCATTGTTTTATATCACAATCACCCTTCAGGTGCCCTAATACCAAGCGATTCGGATAAAAAGCTAACCTTCAAAATTATAAATGCAGCCAGAGAATTAGAAATTACAGTGTATGATCATTTAATCATTTCTAATAATGGGTATTTTAGTTTTGCAGACGAAGGATTATTGTAACTTTATAGTATTAAAATTCGTTTAAAAAACATTACCTTTGCAAATTGAAAATATGCGAGCCCTAATATATTCAATATTAATCATTTTATTTACGTCATGTTCTGAATATGCGCAGGTCATTAAAAAAGGCACAGTAGAGCAAAAGTATGATATGGCTGTAAAACAATACAAAGCCAAAGATTATATAAGAGCCTTGCCCATTTTTGAAGAATTATTAGCCTATTTTAGAGGCAAAGAGAAAGCAGAAGAATTGTATTTTTATTACGCTTATTGCTATTATGGTCTTGGTCAGTTTGAGTTAGCATCTTTCCATTTTAAAAATTTTACTGAAACCTATTTCAATAGCAAACACACTGAAGAATGCTATTACATGTATGCGCATTGTTTATACAAAGATGCTTTGCCATATTATTTGGAGCAAACAAATACCACCAAAGCTATTGCAGAAATGCAGATTTTTTTAAATCTTTTTCCAAATACCATTTACCGTGAATTGGGGAATGAGCAAATAGAGGCGCTTAGAAAAAACTTAAAAAAGAAAGCATTTGAAACTGCCATGTTATTTTATAAAATAGAGGATTATAGAGCAGCGACCCTTTCTTTTAAGAATGCTATTAAAGACTTTCCAGATATTGAGAATAAAGATTATATAGATTTTATGGTTATTCAGTCCAATTATCTATATGCTAAATACAGTATTGACGAAAAAAAAGAAGAAAGATTAAACGCTGTGTTTACTGAGTATGCTCAGTTTATAAAAAAGTACACTGCAACTAGTAAATACTCTGAACAAGCTAAAGACTTGAACAATAAGGCTATAAAAGATTTAGAAAAATACAAAAATAATAATAAAATTCAGTAAATAATGATAAAAGAACAAAAATTATCGCCTAGTGCCGAGGCACGCGATATGCACGAATTAGAAGCAGCTACAGGTAATTTATATTTAACAACTGCTATTATTGCTAAAAGAGCTAATCAAATCTCTCAACAAATTAAAGAAGAGCTTACATCAAAATTATCAGAGTTTGCTACCGATCATGATAATTTAGAAGAAGTGCACGAAAACCGTGAGCAAATTGAAATTAGCACTTATTATGAAAAAATGCCAAAGCCTACTTTATTAGCTACAAAAGAATTTTTAGATAAAAAAGTATACTACCGCATGCCTACAGATGATGAGGCTGAAGGATAAGAAAATACTCTTAGGGGTAACAGGTAGTATAGCGGCCTACAAAACTGCTTTTTTAATTCGTTTACTTGTAAAAGAAGGCGCAATTGTAAAGGTTATTATGACAGATGCTGCTAAACAATTTATTGCCCCAGTTACTTTAGCTACTTTAAGTAAAAATGAAGTCATTTCTACATTTTACAATGAGAAAAATGGAGAATGGTATAACCATGTAGCATTAGGTCTTTGGGCAGATATTTTTATCATTGCGCCATGCAGTGCCAATACAATTGCCAAAATGGCCCATGGTTTTTGTGATAATATATTAAGCGCCACTTATCTATCAGCCAAATGTAAAATAATGTTTGCACCCGCTATGGATTTAGATATGTTTTTGCACACTGCTGTAACTAAAAATATAGAAACCCTTACCCAGTTTGGTAATATTTTAATAGATGCAGAAGATGGGGAGCTAGCCAGCGGACTAGTAGGTAAAGGTAGAATGGCCGAACCTGAAAATATTTTACAATCAATTATTACTCATTTTGAATCTAACTGATTTTTACAAAAGTAAAATTATTGTCATTTCTGCAGGACCTACATACGAAAAAATAGATCCTGTGCGTTTTATTGGCAATTATTCTACAGGAAAAATGGGATTTGAATTAGCAGAAGTTTTGGCAGAAAATGGCGCAGAAGTGCATTTAGTAGCAGGGCCTACACAGCTTACAGCTATGCATTCAAATATTAAAACTTACCTTGTAGAATCAGCTTTGGAAATGTATAACCAATGCACCCAGCTTTTTGAAAAAGCAGATATCGCCATCATGGCTGCCGCTGTTGCAGATTACCGTCCTGCGGAAGTAAGTGATATTAAAATAAAAAAAAATGAAGATACTTTGACCATTCACTTGGTTAAAAATCCGGATATATTGGCCACATTAGGTGCCAGAAAAAAAGAAAATCAAATTGTAATTGGTTTTGCATTGGAAACCAATAATGAAATAGAAAATGCCAGAAAAAAACTGGAAAAGAAAAATGCAGATGCCATTGTTTTAAACTCTTTACAATATAAAGGCGCAGGATTTAAATACGATACAAATAAAATTTCAATTTTATTAAAAAATGGTCGTATTTTTGAATATCAATTAAAAAGCAAAAGAGAAGTAGCCCAAGATATTACAGCATGTATTCCTTTAATCTAAAAAATATTGTTTTAAGTTTTTTTGTAATTATTTATAGTAATGTAAAAGCACAAGATGTAGACGCTACTATAACAGTTATCCATCCTAAAATTCAAATTTCAAATACGCAAATTTTTAGCTCATTGCAAGCTTCAATTTCTCAATTTCTCAATCAAAGATTGTGGAGTACAGATAAAATAACCAATGCAGAGCGATTTAAAATGAGTATTTTAATAGATGTAACTGCCTACCAATTGAATAGCAATGATTTTAGTGCTACCATTCAAATTCAAGCCACGCGACCCGTTTTTGGCAGTACCTATAATACAGTTTTGTTTAATCAATTAGACGAGGAGTTTACCTTTCAGTACCAAGAGTTTCAAGCGATGGAGTTTCAGCAGAATGCCAATGTTTATAATCTTACAGGGGTATTGGCTTTTTATGTGAATACGGTTTTGGGCTTAAATTATGATACTTACCATTTAGAAGGTGGTTCGGCCTATTACACTAAAGCACGCGAGATTTTAAATGCAAGTCAGAGTATTCCAGGATGGAAACCTAATGATGGCAGGAGTTTAAAAAACAGGTTTTACTTGATAGATAATTTAACCAGCGAAAGGTATAAACCTATCCGTGTTACCTTGTATAATTATCATTTACTAGGTTTGGATATTATGCATAAAGATGTGGCAAAAGGAAGAGATGAAATTTATAAATCGTTAGAAAATTTTCAGGATTTGGCTAAGATATTTCCCAATAGTATGCTCATTAAAGTTTTTTTCAATGCTAAATACAAAGAATTGGTAGAGGTATTTAAACAAGCACCTGCTGCTGAGCAAGCCAAAGCCATAGATTTACTCAGTAGATTAGACCCATCTAATAAGATAGTATACGATACAATTAAAACTTAAGGTATGGCCAACGGTAAATTAGTATTCACCCAAAATATTGCAACTAGCCTTCAAGAATATTGCGATAAATGTAAATATGAAAATCTTATTTTTATTGTAGATACAAATACCAAAAAATACTGCTTACCTTTTTTTAAAACATTTTCTAATAAAATAATAGAAATAAAAGCAGGGGAGCAGTATAAGAATTTAAGCACCTATACTTTTATTATTGAAAAATTACTCACTTTTAATGTTAGTAAAGACACCTTGATAGTGAATTTAGGGGGGGGAGTGGTTAGCGATATTGGGTCTTTTGCATCGGCTACTTTCAGACGTGGAATTGCTTTTGTAAACATACCAACTACCTTAATGGGTATGTCAGATGCTGCCATAGGCGGAAAAAATGGCATAGATTTTAAGTTTAAAAAAAATTATTTAGGAACCTTTGTTTTGCCTCAAAAAGTATTTATAAGCACTCAGTTTTTAAGTACGCTGCCAATAAAAGAGTATGAAAGTGGCTTAGCAGAAATTATTAAAACTGGTATTATTGCCAATAAGCAATTGTTCAAAGCCATAGAAAAAAATGAAGCGATTGACTATTTAATTGAACAGTGTGCTGAAACGAAAAATGCGATTGTGAAAAAAGATTTTGAAGATAATGGTATTAGACAATTACTGAACTATGGACACACCATAGGGCATGCCTTAGAAAGCTATAGATTGAGTATTGGTAAGCCTATAAAGCATGGATTTGCAGTAGCCAAAGGCTTGTTGGCGGAAAGTAAAATGGCATACACCATGGGTAAAATTTCGCATTCAGATTATATGAGAATTACCAAAGTAGTTACTACCTTAACCCATCAAAAGCCATTAACAGAAAATGAGTTTCTGAGATTAAAAGAATGGTTGAAATCTGACAAAAAAAATAAAAATAGCCATATTGTTTTTTCCTTGCCTGAAGGAATTGGCAAAGGCTCTATTCAAAATGAAATAGCAGAAACTAGGCTGCATAAATTAATTTTTTCTTAATTTTTTGTAAAATTGGCAAGATTATTGCTGCAATAAACTTACTGCAAAGCCCTTAATTTTACTAGCTTTAGTGCTATTTTTAATTTTATATTTGCACACTTATTTTACAAACATTAAATAAAAATTTTTGAATTAGAACATAAATGAGACAGCTTAAAATATCCAAACAGTTTACCAATCGTGAAAATAAATCACTTGATAAATACCTAAACGAAATATCTAAAGTGCAAATGATAGATGCACAAGAAGAAGTTGAATTGGCCCGTAGAATTAGAGAAGGCGACCAAGCCGCATTAGAGCGTTTAGTAAATGCCAATTTGCGTTTTGTTGTATCAGTAAGTAAACAATATCAAAACCAAGGATTAACCTTGGGCGATTTAATAAACGAAGGTAATTTAGGATTGATAAAAGCTGCCAAGCGTTTTGATGAAACCCGTGGATTCAAATTTATATCGTATGCGGTATGGTGGATACG
>JABMMZ010000076.1 GCA_013205405.1 Bacteroidota bacterium
GATGGCATACGACCTAGAAGTGCCGAAACCTCTGAACCTGCTTGTGTAAAACGGAAGATATTATCAATAAAGAATAAGATATCTTTTCCTTGACCTTCGCCATCTCCATCACGAAAATACTCAGCCATTGTTAAACCCGATAAAGCAACACGTGCACGGGCTCCTGGAGGCTCGTTCATTTGTCCAAAAACTAATGTTGCTTGAGATTTTTTAAGTTCCTCAGTATCTACTTTACTTAAATCCCAACCACCTTCTTCCATACTATGGGCAAATTCTTCGCCATATTTTATAACGCCAGATTCAATCATCTCACGCAATAAATCATTTCCTTCTCTTGTACGTTCACCAACACCTGCAAACACAGACATACCTTCGTATGCTTTTGCAATATTGTTGATTAATTCCATAATTAATACTGTTTTACCAACACCAGCACCACCAAATAAACCAATTTTACCACCTTTGGCATAAGGCTCTAATAAATCGATAACTTTAATACCGGTATATAATGGCTCAGATGCAGTAGAAAGTGTATCAAATTTAGGTGCTTCAGCATGTATTGGTCTGGTATGCTCAGTTTTTAATACGTTAATACCATCAATAGCTTCACCTATTACATTCATTAATCTGCCTTTTACATTTTCTCCTACAGGCATAGATATTGGCATGCCAGTATCATTTACACTTGTGCCACGCACTAAACCATCTGTGCTATCCATGGCTATGGCTCTTACTGTTTTTTCGCCCAAATGTTGTTGAACTTCTAAAACGATTGTATTTCCATCACCTTTTTTTACCTCTAAAGCATCATAAATTCTTGGAAGAACTGATCCTTCAGCGCTAAAGTTTACGTCCACTACTGGACCAATTACTTGAGAAATTTTACCTGTATTTGCCATTTATAATTATTTGAATTTTGGTGCAAAAGTAAGCAATTTTTTTAAAGTAGAAAGGCTGTTTTTGAACATTTTTTAAGAATTGTATACAAAAATATTTAAATACATTAAAAAGGCGAATTTTCATATTTTGAAAATTCGCCTAAATGATAATAATTATAAAGTTTTTAGTGTTATTTTTTTCTAAGTGTTTTAAACATTTTTCTAGCTGAATATCTAAAAGTATCTCTTAAATTTTCTTCATCGCTCCTAGTGGCAGAGGTTACTCTGTTAAATTGTTTACTAAATACAACATTGCTTTCTGTAATATTTTCTAAAGAATTAATAATACTGATATTAGAAGTAGAATTGATTAAAGGCGCTTGCCCGCCAGTAATTACAATTACTGCAGTAATACCTAATGACATTTCATCACTCATAATAAATGTGCGTGTGGCAGATCCTCTAACAACATGATTAATACCTAAAATTTCCGCTAATTGGCTGTTGGTTAATGTATCCAATTGTTTTGTTGAAATATTTTTCTGCAGCATTAATGCTTCTGTTTGTCCTTGACTTAAAACTTTTGCATTCAATTTCTTATTTTTATTTTTAGAGTTCATTTTTACTAAATAATTAATCATGGATAATTGATAACTTTTGCCTTCACTTTTAGTAGAACTTTCTATTAATTCTGATGAAAAAATTTTAGGAATTCTTCCTTCATAACCAATTTTATAAGGGAGCACCGCAATTACAGTTTCGCTTACACCAATAAAAATAAAAGAAAAAAAGACGATTGATAATAGAATAATTTTTTTCATAATAGGATAAATTTGATTAGTTGATATAATTCAATATTTGCGCCAAAGATAATTTATTTATTATTTGATAGTAAAATTACAATTAACACATTAACTTTGAGGTCGTTTTTATGAGAATAATTGGTTTTATAGGATGTTGGGTATTAATATTGGGTTGCCAACCTAAAACCAAAACGAATGAACTCAATTATCCTATTTCTAATGCTGAAGAATGGTTAAATGGTGATGAAAATTTTGGATATCAACAAAAATCAAATTCAAGGAAATTAGATACTGCTATCGTAATATATTCGCTAAAAGGTGATTTAAATAACGATGGAATTATAGATACAGCTAATGCCATTACAAACTCTAAAAACAGAACAACTAAGATTACTTTTACATGCTTTAAATCAATATACATTAATGCTTATATAAAAGAACTGGTGCTTACAGATGCAGGCGATATAAATGGCGATGGTAAACATGAAATATTAGTATTACAACCTGGAGAAGAAAGCTGTTGGGATAATTTGAAACTATTTTCACTTAACACAAACTGGGTAGAAAAATACAGTGGTACCACTTACCAATGTTCTGAAAAACCAACTTATAGTTTTACCAAATTAAATAGTAAAACGCTTCAACTGATAACTTTTGGTAATAGTAAAGATTCGATAGATATGAGCACAGGTGATACACTTGAACAAATTTTACCTAATGAACAACAAGTTCATTTGATAAAATTTTAGCTGAACCCAAAATCTACATGGGTAATCTATTCCAATCTTAATGCGGAATCTGATTTTAATTGTTTTATGGCATTTCTTAAATCGTTTATAATAATAGGTATAAGCTCAGTTTTGCAAGTACCAACACTTATTCTATACCATGGACTGTTGGGTTTTGAACCAAAGCTACTGAATGGCACTATAGCCATGTGAGCCTCATCTAAAATATATTGCCAAACATCCATTTGAGTATTTAATTTATCGCCATTGGCTTTGGTTGAATTTACTAAATCTATTTTTACTGATAAATAAATAGCCGCTTGTGGCTCAATAGAATCAACATTATAACCTTCGGCTTTTAATTGTTGAAAACCATTGTGTAAAGCAATTAATCTATCAAATATTTTTTGTTTAAAATCTGTAAAATAAGAATCAATATTGCTAAATTGAGTTAAATACTTAGCAGTAGCAACCTGCTCGGCCATAGGTGCCCAAGCGCCTACATGACTTAAAATCGCTTTAATTTTAGCAATAATATGAGCTGGCCCCATACTCCATCCTAAGCGAACCCCAGTTGCAGCCAAACTTTTACTAATACCATCTACAAATATGGTATACGCTTTCATTTCAGGAATTAAACCCACAGGATTATAATGCTCTCTATCGCCATTTAGTAGGGTACAATATATTTGATCGAAGAGTAAGTATAATTTTTTACCTTCCCCTCTCCTATTATTTTCGGTTATTATTAAATTACAAATATCTAATAATTGCTGTTTTTCAAAGGTAGTTCCTGTAGGATTTAATGGGCTACACAGAGCTATTAAAGTAGCACTTTGAATAAAAGGTTCCAACTCGCTGGCAGTTGGCATAAAGTTATTTTCAACCTTGGTTTCTATGGCTATATGCTCGCCTTCTGTAAAGTGGGTATAATGGTTATTATTCCAACTTGGTATTGGGTATATCACCTTATCGTCTTTATCTACAATGGCTCTATAAATACTGTAAATTAATGGTCTGCCACCACTTGCTACCTGTATTTCATTTGGCAAGTATGACAATTGAAAATAATGATTTAAAAAGGCACTAATACTTTCGCGCAATGGCAAAATACCTTCTGCACTGGGATAGTTTGTATAATGTTGTTTGTAAGCCTCTATTATTTCAATTTCTAATTCGCTGGGTATTGGAAATATTTGTGGGTTAAAATCGCCAATGGTAAAATTATAAATGGTTTCGCCATTTTTTATTCTTGCATTTATTTCGTTCCCCAATTTTACAATTTCGCTGCCTATTAAGGTTTCTGATAAGTTGGATAATTTGCTCATTCCATGTTATTCTTTTTAAATTTGATTTTCTAAAAACATGCTTATTTGTTGTAAATGATGATAACCATGCCAAGCATACATGCCTGTTACAAAGGCTAAAGAAAAATTTCTTTTGTACTCAGGATGAATATATTCTTTTTTAAAATCGGATTCACTAAGACTTTTCATTATAGCCACAAATCTGATATGTAATGCTTTTATTAAATCTAAAGAAACTGATGTATCAATGTTACAATCGGCAGTAGTAACCCATAAATCTTGGTGGTAAGGTTTAATAACAGGATTGTCTTCTGTTAATGTGAGTTTAAATCGGGCAAACGCCTGCATGTGGCTATCCGCTATGTGATGCACCACTTGATTCAATGTCCAACCACCATCTCGGTAAGGTGTATTTAAAAGTTCTTTTGATAATGGTTTTAGAACCGCTTCTAAATCTGATGGAAACTGAGCGATACCCTCTATTTGCTGTTGCAAATATGCCATTGTAAATTCTGCAGGTGCTGCAAAAGAGCTATCGGCTGTGACTATTTGCTGTTGTGTATATTTTGACATTATGTTTTTAACTAAAATTTATTTCGGCACTATCGCCAAGGTTCAAACTATGAACAGTTCCTTGCAATGAGGCGTCATTTCCTATCAATGAATTGTGAAGTACCGCATTGTACAACTCTGCATATGGACCAATAATAGATTCTTTAATAATAGAAGACTCAATAAAAGCATTTTCACCAATACTAACATTTGGCCCAATGATACTATTATTAATTTTGGTACCTTCGCCTATAAATACAGGAGAAATTATAATACAATTATTTACTAATTCTGAATTGGTAGGTTTAAAATTACCGCGTTTTAATAGCAGCTGATTGGTTTGTAATAAAATATCTTTTTTACCACAATCAAACCAAGAATCTACTTTAAAAGTATCAAAAACAAAGTTCATAGAAACCATACACATCAAAGCATCTGTTAAATGAAACTCGTTTTGTGTTTTAACATTATTTTCTATGTTATTTTGAAGACAGTTCATTAATTGATCGGTTTCTTTAATTTTATAAATTCCTACCAATGCTAGATTTGATTTAGGAATAGCAGGCTTTTCTACAAGTCGCACAATTGTTCTAGCTTCATTTACTTCTGCAACACCAAACTGCCTAGGATCATCTACTTTTTTTACTCCTAAAGTAGAGTTAGGTGAATTTATAACTTCTTGCCAATTTACCTCGCAAATTGTATCTCCAAAAATAATTAATATCTCATCATTATTTATGGCTTCTTTAGCTAGCCAAATAGCATGACCAGTGCCTTTTCCCGTAGTTTGAATTACAAAGGTAGTTTGAATATGCGGGTAGTTTTTGGTGATATATTCTTCTATTTTATCACCCAAATAACCAATGATAAAAATAATATCTGTAATACCTGCATCTACTAATTGATCTACAATATGAGCAAGTATTGGTTTACCAGCTACAGGAATTAAAGATTTAGGTTGGGTATGGGTATGTGGCCTTAAACGTGTACCAATACCTGCTACTGGAATTACTGCTTTCATTAAGCACAAAAATAAGGGAAAGAATTTAGATTAACGCCCTCTTCTTTTTTTCTAAGTTCTTTTCTTGGATTGCTTGAAGTAGTTTCATTTTCATAAGCAACATATTGTAAAAACGAATCTAATTTAGGTGTAAAAATAAAAATTTCTGTTAGCCAAAGACTTTTACAAAAATTATCAATTTTTTCAAAATTAGGTTTCCACTTAATATAAAGTAATGGAAAATAGTTAATTTTAATTTCTTTTTTAATAAAGATATTGTTTTTCGTATTCACACAAATTAGCATCACTCATCTTAGCTAAATATATAGGTAAAATATAATATTCATCAGAATCAATAATTTACAAAGGGGTATTAGTATGTAAATAAAAAAAGGGTTTCAAACTTTAATGTCTGAAACCCTAGATTTTATTGGTGGATCCTGCTGGAATCGAACCAGCCACCCTCTGATTATGAGTCAGACGCTCTAACCGAATGAGCTAAGGATCCGTCTCTTTTTTAGAGTTGCAAAAGTAAGGTTTTCTATTAAGTTTGCAAATAAGTTTAATAAAAATATTTATGGATGACAAAATACGCTGTAAGTGGTGTTTGAAAGATGACTTATACAAAGCCTACCATGATACTGAATGGGGCAAGCCAAGCAAAGATGATAAACACTTATTTGAAATGATGATTTTAGAATCATTTCAAGCAGGGCTTAGCTGGTATACTATTCTTGCAAAAAGAAAAAACTTTAGAGCCGCATTCGACAATTTTGATGTTCAATGCGTAGCCAATTACAATGAAAATAAAATAAATGAATTAATGCAAAATGCAGGAATAGTAAGAAATAAATTAAAAATATTGGCTGCTGTTAATAATGCACAACTATTTATAAAAACACAAAAGGAATTTGGAACCTTTAGCAATTACCTTTGGCAATTTACAAATCATCTAACTATTGATAACCGTCCACTATCTATGGCAGATGTAAGCACAACCACTCCAGAAAGTGATGCGATGTTTAAAGATATGAAAAAGCGTGGTTTTAAATTTATGGGTAGTACAGTATGTTATGCTAAAATGCAAAGTATTGGCATGGTAAACGACCATTTAGCAGATTGTTTTACCCGTCCATAATTAGAGATATAAATCTTTCTTGATTTGATTGTATATTACAATTTAAAAGAAATAGCTTGTTTAATTAAATAATTAGAATATATTTGTACCATTATTTATAGGTTTCAGATTTCACGATTGGTTAAATATTTTACTTTTCGATTTCAGTTTCCTCTAAGTAGAATAAACAATTTAACAGAAAAATGAATATTTACGTAGGTAATCTTAGCTTCCAAGCGAGCGAGCAAGATGTCGAAAACCTTTTCACCCAGTACGGTGAAGTTAGCTCAGCAAGAATCATCAAAGACAAATTCACTAACCGCTCACGTGGTTTGCAATTGTAGAAATGAGTGACGATACAGCTGCAAATGCTGCTATTAGCGCATTACATGAAAAAGAATTCATGCAACGTGCATTAGTTGTAAATGAAGCACGTCCAAGAGAAAACAATGGCGGTGGCGGTAATGGTGGTGGTTTTATAAGA
>JABMMZ010000077.1 GCA_013205405.1 Bacteroidota bacterium
AGTTTTGGCTATTAAATTAGATAAAGATGCTAAAATAGGTTTCAGTCCTAAAATTTATTACATCAAAGATTTAGAATTACTAAACTATGGTTTGGGTCAATCTATACTTGTGGGTAGTTCTAAATCTGTAGAAGCTTTAAGTGATAATATTGCTGGTTTAGGAAAACTGGTAAGTGGTAAAATAGATCCACGAAAATCTATGCAAGGTCCAATTGGTATTGCTACTTTGTTTGGTGGGCAGTGGGTATGGCAAAGGTTTTGGATGCTTACAGGCTTATTATCCCTTATACTTGCATTTATGAACTTATTACCAATACCAGCATTAGATGGTGGGCACGTTGTATTTTATTAATTGAAATGGTAACCGGACGACCAGTGAATGATAAAATTATGAATGTTATGCAAATAATAGGCATGGGTATTTTATTAACCCTAATGGTATTTGTATTTGGTAACGATATTTATAAATTAATTTTTAAATAATGCAAATGGTTAGTTGGCCAAACACAGCCAATTTTTTTACTTTCTTTGAGCTTCCAACTGCTTTTTCTATAGATATTGGCGTATTAAAAATAAAATATTTTGAATATGCGAAATTGTTCCATCCTGATTTTTTTTCATTAGAACCGCAGCATCAGAGTAAGGCTATAGAAATGTCGGCCATTAATAATAAAGCTTTTAAAATATTGAATAATCCTATCAGTAGAGTTCAATATTTACTAGAGCTTAAGGAAGATTTTCTTACTGATAATTCTACTTTACCTCAATATTTTCTTATGGAAATGATGGAATTAAATGAGCAAATTGATGAGCTGGCATTTGAAGAAAATAACGAAGAATTAATAGTACAGATTAAACTAAATATTGAAAATCAACAAGTAGCTATTTTTAATGAAATTTCTGAAAATGCTGTACTAGAAAATTGGACCATAACTAAAGATAATTTATTACAATGGCGTTATTTGGAGCGACTTTCAGAAAGAGTTTAATAATTCTAATTCTTATTTATTAAAGTTTTTTCTTAACATTGCATATATTGAAAAATATCCATTATTTCATTTTATGCTTTGCCTTACTAATTATTGCAATTTTACTGCAATTTAAATTTGAAGTATATACTCAACCCTATTTTTGGGATGAATTAGGTGTGTATGCACCGGCTAGTATACATTTATATGAACATGGAATTGGTATTCTACCTGCACATTTACCAGATGTACTTTCGCGTGGTCATCCTACATTATTTGTTTTTATTATAGCTATTGCATTTAAAATATTTGGTTGCACACCACTAGTAGCGCATATCACTTGTTATTTTATTTATGCAGTAGGTATGGTTTTCTTATTTAAAATACTAAAAGAATATCTAAAACCTAACCTTGCATTATTAAGCGCATTGGCCATTGGTATTCAACCCTGTTTTTTAAGCCAATCTATTATTGTATTACCCGAAATTTGTTTAATGACCTTAGCGCTGGCCAGTTATTATTACTTTATTAAAAATAAATTAATAGCTTGTTCCTTATTTTTATGTTTAAGTGTTTTAGTTAAAGAATCAGCTTTAATTTTACCGCTTGCATTCTTCCTAAGTTCCATTATTATGAATAAAAAAATCACTCTAAAGTTATTACTTAGTTTATTTATAATACCTTATGTGTTATTTGGGTTGTTTTTGTGCATTCAAAAAGTTCAAAATGGCTATTTCTTATATCCCTTGCATACAGGTTTAATTAAATTTGAGTTGTATTATATTATGGAGCGTTGGCACTTTTTAAAATCATTTTTGTTCGTAGAACAAGGAAGAATATGTGTCTCATTGGCCTTTCTTGCTATGATTTTATTCTATTGCATAAAATATAATAAGAGTTTGTTTACTTTACTAAAAGCGAATAAAAGAGTTTTTATTTCTTTACTTATTTTAATAATAGGGGGAATATTATTTTCAATTATTAATTATTTCCTTGAAAGATATACGATCTACTATTTAGTATTTATTTTTATTTTAGTGTTTGTTCTTTTAAATTTTTTTGAAAAAGAACGTTCATATTACCTGAATTATTTTTTTTCAGTTGGATTAATTATATATAGTTTTATCAATGTTTTAAGTCAATATTCAAAATACACTGACATAGATTTTAGCTATGTATCGTTTGTTAAAAACTCAAGTAAAACATACGCTTATTTAACACTTTCAAAATTTGATACAATTCAAGTAGCAATGGATTTTCCTCTATTGCCATGCAGTTTCCATCATCAATTAGGGTATCCTAAAATTAAGAATTATCCGCTTCAAATAAAAGATAAAATTAATCCCTCAGCAAGCTATTACATATTCTCTGAACCAGGAAATTATTGGAAATTTAATACTTACGATACTAGTAAATTAGAATTAGATACCATGTTTAAGAATAGCTATTCATTTGTTAAAATTTATAAAGTATTAAAATAATTTGTCACTTCAGTTGCCTAGTTCTACAATATAATTTGCTTTTGTGCTAAAACTTTCCGTTTTTGCAACATAACAAATAATAATCCTTACCAACCCGTGAAAATAGTAGATATTAAAGCAATGAATGGTCCCAATTACTGGAGCATTCGCAGACATAAGTTAATTGTAATGCGCTTAGATTTAGAAGAAATGGAGGAGCGTCCAACTAATTCAATGGATGGATTTTTAGAGCGATTGAAAATTTTATTTCCTACTATGTATTCCCATAGATGTAGTCCTGGTGTTCCTGGTGGATTTTTTCAAAGGGTTGAAGAAGGTACTTGGATGGGTCACGTTATCGAACATATTGCCTTAGAAATTCAAACACTTGCAGGTATGAATTGCGGTTTTGGAAGAACACGCGAAACATCTACAAAGGGTATTTATAATGTCGTTTTTAATTATTGGGAGCAAAAAGCGGGAATCTTTGCTGCAAAATCTGCAGTTAAAATTACAGAAGCTTTAGTTAACGGAACGCCTTATCATTTAGAAGAGGATATTCAACGCTTAAGAGAAATAAGAGAAGAAGAACGCTTAGGGCCAAGCACAGGCAGTTTAGTTGAGGAAGCTATTAAACGCAAAATTCCTTATATCCGTTTAAATGGACGTTCTTTGGTTCAATTGGGTTATGGCATTAACCAACGGAGAATACAAGCAACTGTAGCAAGTACTACTAGCAGCATTGCTGTAGAAATAGCCTGTGATAAAGAAGATACCAAAAATTTATTAGAAGCAGCAGAAATACCTGTTCCAAAAGGAAGAATTTGTATAGATGAAGAAGATTTAGAAATTGCAGCATCTCGCCTTGGTTACCCACTTGTTACCAAACCTGTAAATGGTAATCATGGAAAAGGAGCTACTACCGATTTGAATAATTGGGAAGAATTAAAAGTTGGTTTTGAGGCTGCTAAAAAATATGGAAGAGGTATTATTGTAGAACGCTTTATTACTGGTCACGATCATAGAATATTGGTTATAAATTATAAATTTGTGGCAGCTGCAAAACGTACACCAGCATGTGTTATTGGTGATGGCAAACATACTATTCAACAATTAATTGATATTGTAAATACTGACCCTAGAAGAGGTTATGGACATGAAAAAGTATTAACAACTATAAAAGTAGATTCGTATACAGAGAATATTTTAATTGATAAAAAAATGACCTTGGAAACTTTATTGCCAAAAGATTATGAATTATTATTAAAACCTACAGCTAATATTAGCACTGGTGGTACCGCTGCGGATATTACAGATTTAGTGCATCCTAGTAATATATTTATGTGCGAAAGAATAGCACGAATTATTGGCCTAGATATATGCGGTATAGATATTATGGCGCCAGATTTAAGCACACCTATTAATGAAAATGGAGGAGCAGTTTTAGAAGTAAATGCTGCGCCTGGATTTAGAATGCACTTAGAACCAACTGAAGGAATAGGAAGAAATGTAGCTGAACCAGTAATAGACATGCTATATCCACAGGGTACTAGTGCGCGTATTCCTATTGTTGCTATAACAGGTACCAATGGTAAAACAACCACTACCCGATTAATGGCACATTTGTGTAAGCAAGTGGGATATAAAGTAGGTTACACAACTACAGATGGTGTTTATATTCAAAATGAAATGATGATGAAGGGAGATTGCACAGGTCCAGTTTCTGCTGAATTTGTATTGAAAGATCCTTCAGTAGATTTTGCAGTATTAGAATGTGCTAGAGGTGGAATATTACGTGCAGGATTAGGATTTCATAATTGTGATATTGGTATTGTAACTAATATTGCTGCCGACCATTTAGGATTGCAAGGTATAGATACAATAGAGCAATTAGCCAGAGTAAAATCGGTAGTTGTTGAAGCAGTGTTTCCAGAAGGACATGCCATACTAAATGCAGATGATGATTTGGTATATAAAATGCGTGAAAATTTAGAATGCAATGTGGCCTATTTTAGCATAGATGAAAATAATCCAAGAATACAAGAACATTGTAAAAATGGAGGTATAGCAGCTGTATATGAAAATAGTTTTATTACTATAATGAAAGGTACTTGGAAAATACGAGTTGAAAAAGTAAGTAATATTCCAATGTCTTTTGGTGGTAGAGCAGAGTTTAACATAGCTAATTGCCTACCAGTAGTTTTGGCAGCTTATTTAATAAATTTTAAAATAGAAGATATTAAATCCGCTTTACAAACTTTTATTCCTTCTCCGGCTCAAACACCCGGTAGAATGAATATGTTTAATTTCAAAAACTTTACAGTAATGGTAGATTACGCGCACAATACAGCAGGCATACAAGCTATTGGCAAATTTTTAGCTAAAACAGATGCAAGCAAAAAAGTAGGTATTATAGCAGGCGTAGGCGATAGGAGAGATGAGGATACTATTTCTTTAGGTGAGGAAGCAGCTAAAATATTTGATGAAATTATTATACGTCAAGATAGAAATTTGCGTGGTAAAACAGATTCAGAAATAATAGATTTAATGATTAAAGGAATTAAAAATACAGATCCTAATAAAAAGGTAACTATTATTCCTTTAGAAAAAGAAGCTATTAACTATGCGATTACCAATGCAGAAAGGGATTCTTTTATAGTAATATGCAGCGATGTAGTACCTGATGCCTTGGGCCAAATTATGGATCTTAAGCAGCAAGAGGAAAGCTCATTTGGGCAACAACGTGCTTAATTTATATGACTTATTTTTTTAATTAATTTTTTCTGTATGAAATTTTTATTTAAAAATTGGTATTTCTTTCAAATAGCTTTCTTTTCTTTTTGTTTCTTTTCTAGTTTAAGATATCCACTTTTAAACTCAGATAGCGCCATCAATATCCTAATGATATGCGATTATTATTGGCCTCAAAATATGTATGCTTGGGGACAAAATAGGATGGGTACTATTATTCCTCTTTTGGCGCAGCCATTTTATCAATTTGGATTATCTGCTTTATGGAGCGAATCTATTGTTCATTATGGTATTTTAGTTCTAGGTTGTTTTTGTTTTATTAAGTTTTTTAAAAATACTTTTTTTAAATTTTTATTTACATTAGTTTGGTTTTTTCCTATCAGCCATATGATAGATCATACCCAGTTTGCATATGGTATACAAATGAGTTTATTTGGGTTTGTGATATATTTATGCTACCATGTTTGGCCTTTTTGTAATACAATTATAAAAAAAATAGGCATACTTTTTTCCCTGCTTTTATTGGCTTTAATTAGCACTTGGGTAAGCGATATGAGTATTTCTTTGATTGGTTTGTGGGGTGGTGCAGTAATTATAATTGGTATTTTAAAACATAAGTTAGAATATGTAAAAAACAACGTTGTTTTATTATCAATATTTAGTTCACTATTAATCTTAACTTATCTTTTAGTTAATTGGAGTAAAGTATTTTCAACCCAAGAATACAATTATTATTTATTTGCTTCCTTCATAAATATTAAAGATAATTATATTGTGTTTTTAACCTCACTTATCAGTATTCCGTTAATGTTTTTAATTATACCGTTTTTTACTTTTAGAAGTAAAAATAATATAGCTACTGCTTCATTAATAACTGGTGTTATGTTGACTTTATTTATTTTATGTTTTCAATGGACTTATTTAAACAATGTTCCAAGAAGATATTTTACACCTAGTTTTATATTAATAAGTTGGGGCTATCTACTCAATTATGACGCAAAATATTCTATCATAAATAAAAGCACAATATTCAAAGACTTTTATAAACAGAAAATTTTCTATTTAATGTTGGTTGCTTTAATTTACAGTTTTTCTTCATTATACGAATTGAAATATGTATCGCCCAAAACACTTAAACCAAGAGCTAGTTTCAATAATGAATATGATGCCCTTGGCAATATTGGAATAATAGCTGAGTATTGGAATGCTTACGTTAATAGTGTTACAAATCCAAAAAAAGTTGCAGCTACACCGCACCAAGGTTGTGAAATTAAAAATCCAAGTTTGATAGATTCTGTTTTTGCAAAACCAAAGATATTTTTGATAAAAGATTGTTGGCTTGCAGAATACCCTGATACTATTATGCAGTTTAATATAAAATTAGTTAAAAATGGTAAGCCATTTATTAAGGCCAATAGTAATTTCTGCGAATACAAAGTATTAAAATAAAAAAATAAGTCTTTTTTATTTATTTTTGTTATCTACTTAATGCCATTAAAAGAAAGTCAAATATCAGCCCTTATTAGTTTGTTAGACGATACAGACGAAAGAGTATGGACTTCTGCCATGGAAGAGTTAAAGAAGGCTAGTATTTCTCAGATAGACATACTCAATCAATCTTTAGAAACAGAAATACAATCTTTAGAACAACGCGAAAGATTAGAAATAGCCATAAAAAGAGTTAAAATAGAGCATTTAGGCAATATACTTTATAATTGGAAAAAGGAAGGTGGAAAAGATTTGCTGATGGCTATTACGGCTATTTCTCAATTTAAGTATCCCGAAATTACTGAGCAATATTTTATTGAAAAACTAGAATCTTTAAGATTAGATGCTTGGCTTGAGTTTCATTACGATTTAACCAGTTTTGAAAAAGTAAAAATTCTGAATTATATCTTATTCCAATTACATGGATTTAAAGGCAACGAAGAAAATTTCTTACATCCTGATAATAGCTTTATTAATAAAGTATTAGAGACTAAGAAAGGCAACCCTATATCGCTTTCTATTATTTATATATTGGTAGCACAGCGTTTAAATGTACCTGTGTATGGCGTTAATCTACCTCGGCATTTTATTATGGCTTATGTGGAGGATGATGAAACAGAAACACTTCAAAACTTTGGAGCTAAACAAGAAATATCTGAAAATGCCAAAGGTGAAATTAAGTTTTATATTAATGCTTATAATGGTGGAGGCGTATTTAATTTCGAACAGTTGCTAAAAACCATAGCTGATATGAAACTAGAAGAAAAACCAGAATACACTATGCCATGCACTAATATTGATATTATTAAAAGGGTGTTAATGAATATTTACAATAGCTATTTGCATACTAATAATGAAGATGCTATTTTAATACAAAAAGTAATAGAGCGATTTTGAGGGTTAAGATTTCGGATATCGGTACTATTAGTTTTATTCTCATTCTTCAATTTCTTTGGATAGTTTTAGGAATAGAATTAAATATAAAATTTGGATTAGAAGACCCAGTAATGAATAAAAATAATATTTCTAATTCGATTTTTATCGAATTAGATTACAATTAGTCTACTTAGTTATTATATTTCTTGTTTACTTGGTTATTGCAAGTTATTTATTGTATAAAAAATTCAATAAATAAAAACGACTATCGTTCCCTTCTTAATTCACTGCGCATTTTAAAACGCTCTTCAGCGGTGGTAATCAAATTCGTGAGAAGCTGAGTATAGCCAACACCAGCTGCTTCCCACAATTTAGGATACATACTTATATTGGTAAATCCAGGTAAGGTATTTACTTCATTAAGATAAAATTCAGTATCATTTACATAAAAAAAGTCTACTCTACTCATGCCCTCTAATTGCAAACATCTATAGGCTTTTAAAGCCGTTTGATGAATTACTTGAATGGTGGAATCGATCATGTTCTCAGCAGGAATGATAACTTTAGTAGCTCCATTAATATATTTGTTTTCGTAGGTATAAAAACCAGAATCCACTATAATTTCACCCACTCCGGTGCCACTTAAATTTAAATTTCCAATTACAGCTGTTTCAATTTCTCTGCCTTTAATACCTTTTTCTATTATTATTTTTATATCAAAATCAAAGGCTGTTTTTAAAGCCTCTTCTAATTCAGTTCTATTTTCTATTTTAACAACACCCACACCACTGCCCATATTGGCTGGTTTTAAAAATAAAGGGTAGGGCAGGGTAGCTTCTATTTTTGTAATATCTATAATATCATTTTTAAAAAATGTAAGCCAAGGCGTAACGTTTATGCCAGCTTGCGCTAATAAACTTTTGGCTACGTCCTTATCCATACCTATTGCACTTCCTAATACACCAGGGCCCACATAAGCTCTGTTAGTGTATTCTAATAGTCCTTGCAAAACACCATCTTCACCATAGGTGCCATGAGTTATCGGAAAAAATACATCTACTTCAATATAAGTTTCAATATTATTTTTATACCGAATGGGTTGTGTATTGAATGGTAAAATAGCTAAAGGTTGATGCAATTTACTCTGGCCAATTTCAATATTTTCATCAAATAATGATTTTTCGGTTAAATGAAAAAATTCACCTTCTCTAGAAATACCTATTACTTGAATATTAAATAAAATGCTATCTAGCGCATTATAAATATTGCGTGAAGAGATAATGGCTATATCGTGTTCGGGCGATTTTCCGCCTGTAATAATGGCTACTGTTTGCATATTGCAAAGCTATAACGCATTTATCATTCTGCATATTGTGTTTTTACACAAGTATTTATAAATGAAAGCATGTGTATAAAAAAGTAGATAGTTTGATTATGCTTACGCACCATTCAAATTTGTATTTTTATTTTTTCAAAAAAAGCACTTTCGTACTTTTGTATCCAATCTTTCATAGATACTTTAGTTAATAGTTCTCCTATTAAATCAAGTGGAATATCATCTATTTTTTTAAAACGGATACAACTTTTACCCATGTCTAATTTTGTTTTACTCGCTTTAGCATATTCTTTTGTAAACCACTCTAACAATTCAGGATTGGCATACAAGCCCATGTGATATAAGGCTATAAAGTTTTTTTGAGCCGCTAAACTAATAAATGGTAAGGGCTGCTTTGGATTGCAATGATAGCCATTAGGATATACAGAATGGGGCACTGAATAACAAGCCATACCATAACCCATGTGCTCATAAAATCCTTCGGGTAAATTATGAATTACTAAATCTCGTATTTTTTTGAAAATAGTTTTTTTACTTTCATCTATTTCTTCTAAGTATTTTTCTACATTATGGGCTTTAGATTGCATAAATTTAGATAATATTATTTAATTAGAAAGGGGAAACAAACAAGCTAAATGGTTCAAATTTTTTATCCTTTTCTGAAAGAATCGGATTGTCTATATTCCAATTAATGCCTATTTCTCTATCATTCCAAAGTAAACCGCCTTCTGTTTCAGGATGGTACATTTCTGTGCATTTATAACTAAAAATAGTTTGGTCTTGCAAGGTCGCAAATCCGTGGGCAAAGCCTTGAGGAATCCACAACATTAAAAAGTTTTCTTCTGTTAATTCTACAGAAAAATGTTGGCCGTATGTAGTGCTATTTTTTCTAATATCTAAAGCTACATCAAGTACAGCACCTTTTATAACTCTTACCAATTTACCTTGTGCAAATGGAGGCGCCTGAAAATGCAAACCTCTTAAAATATTTTTATTAGAAAGAGATTGGTTGTCTTGTATAAAATTGGAATCAATCCCTATTGTTTTAAAAAGCGCTGTATTATAACTTTCATAAAAATAGCCTCTTTCATCTTTAAAAACTTTTGGTTTTAGTAATAATAAATCTTTAATACCAGTTTCGATTATTTCCATTGTGGCAAAAGTATGTAATTTATTTTTTCTTTTTACTTGGTATGCCTGTGCTAATGCCAAAATAAATATCGGCACCATAATAATTATTACTTCTTATTTGTCCTATTAAATTATCTGAGCCAACAAATACAGGACCCACTCTTAAGAAAGCGCCAATTCTACCCGTTCTGTAATCATTCATTAAACCAATTGGGAAAGAAACTTCAACTAATTTACTTTCAAATCTTGGAATAATTACTAAATATGAAGGCTTGCGAATACCGGTTATCAATTTACCTCTTAAATCTTGTGACCAATTAGCCCCAATATAAAAGTTTTTAAATAAGTTATAATCGAATTGAAAATTTAATGTTGTTGGCATTGTAGTAACTATATTTTTAGAACTTGTGTCAATGGCAAAAATAGTTCTAAAAACACTGTCTGCGTGCTTTAATCCTTGCTCCTCACCATTGCTAAATGCATTACTTAAACTTGAGTCTAAGACAAATACTTTGTCTATTGGACCGTTAAATACACTTAAATTTTTACTTGGATTTTTATAGGTTATTCTTCCAGCATCTAACAAGCTAATACCTCCTCTAAATAAGTATTTGTTTTTTTTGCTAGTTACTACGGTTGCTATTTTTGGATTGTACTCAAACGTAACGCCAAAATCGTATCCAAATCCACTACTTTTTATTGGTTCAGATAAAAAACTTTGTGGTTTAATATTTTTTAAATCTGTAGGATTGGTATAGCCA
>JABMMZ010000078.1 GCA_013205405.1 Bacteroidota bacterium
ATTTATTAAAAACAATATCTTTTGCACCAAAAACTTTAGAATTACTATTTGTATAAATATTTGGATCATAACTTAAAAAAGCGCCCTTTGGATACTGTATCTTTTTTGGCTGAATTATACAAAAGCAAATCAACAATTGTCATATTATAATATTCAGCAATTTTAAGTAATCTTGAAAAATTGACATCTGTTTCACCTCTTTCAATTTTAATAATTTCAGATATATAGATACAACGAACTTAAATAGAGAGAATCAATTATATTTAATTTATAATTCTGGGCGTACGAAGTGTATAATCAATCAAAATAAAATAGATTCGTTTTATCAAACATTAATAAACAACTAATATAATTTTCATTACATCCCTAATGCCTTATAAACAATATCCTGAATTTTAATGCGGTAACTGCCATTAATTAATTCTTTATTCTCGTCATCGGGGCAAGTGCGGTTACTCAAAAATATAAATACCAAATTAAATTCAGGATCGGCCCAAGCACAAGTGCCTGTAAAGCCTGTATGTCCAAACATTTGTTCGCTTCCTAAAGTACTAGCAGGGCTGGTTTTACCACTAAAATCGGGTTTATCAAATCCATAGCCTCTCCTACTATTTTTACTGTTGTATTTCGTAAATTCTTTAATGGTTGTATGATTCAGGTAATGCTTATTATTGTTGTATCCATTATTTAAAAGCATTTGCATAATGGTCGCCAAATCATACACATCAGAAAATATACCAGCATGCCCACTTACGCCACCTAGCATGGCTGCTCCCGGGTCGTGCACAAAACCTTGTACCAATTGTTTTCTAAATAATAAATCGTATTGCGTAGGCGCTATATTGATTAAAGGTTTACCATTTTGCAGAGGCTGATATCCAATATTTTTTAAACCCATAGGATTGTAAAAAGAACTGCTAACATATTCATTCAAACTTTTACCAGATATAGTTTCCACCACCTTTTGCATCAGCATCATACTTAAATCACTGTATCGGTAAGTTTTACTTTCTAAGGGGCTTTTTAGTATTTGTTGGTAAATGCTATCTTTTTGAGCTTTTAAAATATATAGATTCTTAGCTACTTGAACACTATGCAATGAATCGGGTAAGCTTTTGTAAAAGCTGTCTCTTTTAAGTAAAGTGGCTTTATAAAAAGGAATCCAAGCGGTTAAACCAGCTTGATGCATGAGTATATCTTTTATAACCAAATTACCTTTGTTGGTTCCTATTGTTTCGGGTAAAAAAAAACTCAGCTTTTTTTCTAAGGGTAGTTTGCCTTCATCATGCAATTTCATTATAGAGATAGTAGTAGAAGCTATTTTAGTAATACTTGCTATATCGTATAAAGTAGTTTTTTTAACGGCTTGCTGTTTATCATAATTCAAATGTCCAAAGCACTTATCGTAATAGGGTAAGCCATTTTTTAGCACTAATATTCTGCAACCTGGTGCTGCTTTATTTTGAATTACTTTTTGAGCAATATCATCTATGTTTTTTAGTATCGTTGTATCTATACCATCTTTATTGGGCTTAAATTTTTCCTTAGTTGGTAAGTAATACATTGGTCCATCAAATTTCAATTCTACAGGCACTTTTCCAGTTGGCAATAATTTACCAAAAATAATATTGGCTGCTGCTTTATGATAATATTCTAAATCTTCATAAGCCACTACTACAGAAGCTAATTTATTGGCCGTCTGTAAGGCATAAGGATTACAAAAACCCACCAATATTACTTTATGTTTGGCAGCTATTTTATTAATAAGTGCAAAATCGTTGGCTGTATAGCCCGCAGAACTTTGGCTCCATACTTTGGGTTGATGTAAACTAATAATAACTGTTTTAACACTACGTAATTTAGCTAATAATATTTGATGTGTTTTAGCTGCCGAATTTTTCATAGCAGGATAAATAGTATTAACACCATTGGCTTTTAATTTACTACTCCATGTTTCAGGAATATTATCTCCAATAGCTACTGCTGCTGTATTCTCAGCATTTTTTAAAGGCAATATTTTTTTATTATCTGTAGCTATACTTACCGTTAGATTGGCTACTTCTTGAAATAAAACATAGTTTTCTATACCTTTTAAATCTGTTTCTAAATTATTTAAATCTATAGGTTTATATTCATTTAAACCAGCCGTTTGTTTGACTTTTAAAATCTTCAAAACCCTTCTATCCAATTCCTCAATACTTATTGTTCCACTTAAAATATTTTGCTTAATTAAATCAAAAGCAACTGGCACATTTTCGCTACATAATAGCATATCGTTGCCTGCAATAAAAGCTTCTAAATCTACATAGCCCGGTGTATAAAATTTAGCTACACCTTTCATATTAAGGGCATCTGTAAATATCAAACCTTCAAATTTCATGCGTTGCTTTAGTAAAGTATCAATTACAAATTTTGAAAGTGATGTCGGTCTATTGGGTCTACTATCTAATTGAGGATAACTCATGTGTGCCACCATTATAGAGGAAACACCTTCTTTTATCAATTGCTTAAAAGGATATAACTCGGTAGTATCTAATTGTGCTAAAGTTTTATTTACTACTGGTAAATCTAAATGAGAATCTATAGAAACATCGCCATGACCAGGAAAATGTTTAGCACAACTTAACACATTTTCGCTTAGCATACCATTGCTATAAGCTATACCCATTTGAGCTACTTTATATTTATTGCTACCAAAAGAACGGAAACCAATAATAGGATTTTTTGGATTATTATTAATATCTACATCTGGTCCAAAATTGATATGGATGCCCATGCGTTTAAACTGCTTACCCATTGCAACGCCTATTTGATAAGTTAAACTATCACTTTGCATAGCCCCTAATGTAAGGGCATACGGAAATTTTTGAGTGTTTTGCAAACGCATTGCCAATCCCCATTCGCCATCTATTCCTATCATTAAAGGAATAGAACTATATTGCTGATAATAATTGGTAAGGTATGCTTGTTTAAGAGGATCATTTTGAAAAAAAATAAGTCCACCAATATGGTATTTTAAAATTAAATTATCAATCTCAGCAGTATGCGCAGCCTCTTTATTACTATATGCTGACACCATAAATAATTGACCTATTTTTTCGTCTAATGTCATTTGCTTAAGTTTATAATCGTACCAAAAAGCAGCATCTTGTGCACTTAAGTTAGCAGAAAAGAAAAAAGAAAAAAATATAATTATGCCTAAGCGTTTCATTTTATTAATAGATAGAACGCAAAAATAATGCAATTATTAGCTTAATGTTAAGAAAGATATAGAAAGGGTGTATACAAAAAAGTATAACTGCACTTAAATTAATAAATGAGTTGTTAAAGAACTTTATACACAAACTTTTTAATAGCAAAGGGTGAGGCTGGCGTCCACGAAAAGAGCGAAATTTTAATTTTGGTGAACCAGGGGCGGCTGGTTGCAGGGACAAAATTAAAATTTGGTTTTCGTGGGGCCCTTTTTGTTTTACTTTTTGGGCAAACAAAAAGTAATAATATAATTAAGTATGAAATAGTTTATACTTCAAATATAACTAAAAAATCGCTTTTCTTTTGTTTAAAAAAGCATCAGTCCCTTCTTTAAAATCAGCAGTAGAAAAAGCTTTTCCAAACTCCTCTATTTCAGTTTGAAATCCATTTTTAGAATTATCAAAATAATCGTTTACACAAGTAATAACTTTAGCTACTGCCATAGGCGATTTAGTGGCTATTTTATTTAAAATTTCAGTACATCTTGGCATTAAATCTTCTATTGATACGACATCAGTTACAAGGCTATATTCAAGAGCAGAATGCGCACTTATAACATCGGCTGTAAGCAATAATTCCAGCGCTTTGCTTTTACCAATCAATTGCACCAAACGCTGTGTACCACCATATCCTGGAGGAACCCCCAAGTTTACTTCCGGTTGACCAAACTTAGCGTTATCACTGGCTATTCTTAAATGGCAAGCCATGGCTAACTCACATCCTCCACCCAATGCAAAGCCATTAACAGCAGCAATAACAGGCTTTGCACTGCGTTCTATACTATTCATTACCTCGTGTCCATCGGCACTCATTTTAGTACCTTCTTTTTTATTAAAATTTACAAATTCAGAAATATCTGCTCCTGCAGCAAATGCTTTACTGCCCGCTCCTGTTAAAATAATTCCTGAAATATTTTTATCACTTTGAACAGCATCTACAGCTTTTTTTATTTCTTGTAAAGTTTCAATATTTAAAGCATTTAACTTGGTTTCTCTATTGATGGTAATAGTTAAAATGGCATTTTCTATTGATGTAAGAATATTGTTATACATAGTTTGCAAAATTAGGAGAAAAAAGTTTATAATTGTAGAAAATATCATTTGTAAATGGAATTAAGAAAAACTACTACTTTAATTATATTGCTTTTAAGTTATAGTTATATTAGTGCTCAATATTCTGGCAAATTTATTATACAAAAAACAAAAGAAAATATTAAAAAATACACAAATTATAAAATTGAATTTACTGCTAAATATATAAACCTTAAAGCCCAAGATACTTTCATAAATGAAATTACCCAAAGAACTTTAGCAGAAAACAATTTACCCTATTATGGCTATAGCTTAGGTGTTATAAAACCAACAACAAATGTCATTATTGTTTATAATTCAGAGGATTTGTGTCAGTGGTATGGCAAAGGCTATTCTTACACTAATTTTAATAAAAATTTTAGACAGACTAATTAAACAATAACAATATGTATATCATCCCTATATTACACGGTATTTGGCAAGGCTTTTTAATCAGTATTTTACTATTTGGCCCTGCTTTTTTCAAATTGGTTCATATTAGTATTCAAGAAGGTTTTAGAAAAGGAGTTTTACTAGCTTGGGGTGTCTTTTTAAGCGACTTACTCGTAGTTGCGCTTTGTATATTTGGTTTTGCAGATTTTATGCAAAGTTTACCATTTCAAAAAATGTATAGCTTATGTGGTGCTATTGTCTTGTTTTTATTAGGTATTAAAGCATTCAACCACCAATATAAAGCCTTTTTACAATCTTACTCTGCACGTGTGCCTGCCAGTAAAGGAATTTTAAAAGGATTTTTGCTCAATTTAGCCAATCCTTTTACCTTTATTTTATGGTTTAATGTGCTAGGTACTGTAAGTTTGAAATATGTAGACGAATCAAAATATACCTGGTTAGTCTCCATTAATTTAATGACTATTTTAATTATTATTTTCTTAATGGATGTGTTAAAAGTGTATTTAAGTCATCTAATTGGCAAAAAATTGAATGTGCGCCTATTTTTTACAATAAATAAATATTTTGGATTACTGCTCATCATTATTGGGGCTATTTTCTTATTTCGATTTGCCAAATTGATGGGTTGGATACAAGTTTAAAAACTTAAAATTAATAATATTAATTAAAAATTAATTTGTTGTTAAAAAATAATTTTTAAAATCGTTTTTTTTATGCTTATATTTGAATTTTAAATAACTTATAAATGATTAAAATTTACAAAATTCTAATGTTTACATTCTTAATAGGAGGAATGTGTAATGCCAAGGCGCAAGAACTTTCTACTTTAGGTAAAACTTTTTGGATGACTTTTATGGAAAGTATAGGAACGCCTAATAATGCACCTGAGTTAAAAATTGTAATCAGTTGCAACAAGGCTACTACCGGCACTGTTAAAAATATTATCACAAATCAAAGTCGTCCCTTTTCAATTGGAGTTGGCGGTGGACTAGATACAGTATTGATACCAACTTTCATGGGCTACACAACTGGTTCTGAGGCCTCTTCATCTAGAAGTATGGGGTTACTTATTCAAGCTGCAGATACCATTTCTGTGTCAGCTCAAAATACCAAAACAGCCTCATGCGATGCTGCATTAATATATCCTATTGAAGGATTAGGACTTGATTATCGCGTAGTTTCTTTCCCTGGAGATATTTATGGATCTAATAATAGTTACAGATCTTCTTTTGCTATTGTAGCTACAGAAAATAATACAGATATAGATATTACCCCAAGTTCTGCTACTAGTGGTGGTAAAGCAGCAAATAGTACTTTTACAATTACTTTACAAAAAGGAGAAACATATCAAGTATTAGCGAGTTCTAGGACAGGCGATATGAGTGGTACATTTGTTCAAGCCAAAGACTGTAAAAAAATTGCTGTTTTTGGAGGTTCTACAAGATCTGTTGTACTTTTTTCTGCTTGTTCTGGTTTTATAAATTCCGCAGATCATTTGTATGAGCAAATGATGCCAACCAATATTTGGGGTAAAAAATTTGCTATGATACCTACAACTTGGCAGCCAAATACATTAAGAAAATACGAGCTAGTTAAAATTGTAACTACGTTGCCTTCTACTAGGATAGTTTTTAATGGCAGAGCAAAAGTTTTACCCAGTGCAGGTATGACAGATACTTTTTATATTCAAACCAGTAGAGAAAAAGAAGCAATCATTATTGCCAACAAACCAATTGCTATTTGCCAAATTGGTTTATCTCAAAAATGTGATGGAGGCTCTTCGGATACTGATCCAATGTTAATGTGGTTGACACCTTTAGAACAAACCTTGAAAAACCTAAATTTTTCTTGTGAAAAAGCTGATAAGATCGATAAGTTTTTTGTAAATATAGTTGTCAAAACTCAGTACAAAGGCACCTTGAAAATTGACGCTTCTTTGCCTACCGCATCATGGAAAACAATTGTTCGCGATACCAGTTATTCGTACATTCAACAATCTGGATTAGCTTCTGGCAATCATAATATTAGCTGTCCATTTGGATTCAGTGGTATTTTATATGCTTATGGTGATTATGGGTCTTATGGTTACAATGTTGGTTCTTCCATAAAACCATTAAGTTTTTATACAATTGCCAATGGTAAGTTAAGCAGTGAATTTGAAGCAGATAGTGCCTATTTTAATGTTTGCCAAGGCACTACTATTCCTTTTGATGGAGGTGCATCTACTGCTCCTAGTAGCTGGAAATGGGTATTTAGTGATGGTAGCACTCCAAAAACAACCAAATCTTTTACCAAAGTATTTAATACTCCAGGTACTTATACTATAGACATGATAGCCCGAAGAACAACTAATGGCACATGTAATGGCAATAACTATATAGATGATACGGTTCGTTCAGAAATTAGAGTATTTGCCAAACCTATAATTAAACTTATGAATGATACAATCATTTGTAGAGGTAATAAATTTACAATTAATTCAACAACAGATGGTGACACCAATTTTACTTTTCTACCTGCTACTTGGCTTAATTGTACAAAATGCCAATTTCCTATTGTAAAACCATTCATGGATACTACCTATACTGTAAGTGCAACTTCTAAAGGTTGTTTGCCAAGTAGAGATACATTTAGTGTAAAAATTAGAGATAGTATTTTTCTGACTACTAGCACCGATACTACTATTTGCAGAGGTACTTCTACCACACTAACCGCTAGCAGTATTGGCGGTTTAGTAGGCAATCATGTTATAACTTGGGATAATGGATTAGGTATTGGATTAAGCAAGTTAGTATCACCAATGGCAACTACTACTTATAGAGCAATTTTAACAGATGCTTGTACCAAAGATGCTAATGATAGCTTTTATGCAGATACTAATTATATAACAGTAACCGTTTTAGATAGTTTAAAAATTACGATGCCAAATGATACGGTCGTATGCGAAGGTAATGATGTAACACTAACAGCTAAGGTAGTTGGTGGACGTACAAGTACACATATTGTAAATTGGGATAATAGCCTTGGTGCTGGTTTTACAAAAACCATTACTATGAGCGTAACCACTACTTACAAAGCTGTATTTGAAGATGGTTGTACAGTTCCAAAAGATTCTGGAATAGTAACTGTAACTGTTAGGCCAAGTATTAAAATAGATACTATTATTTTCAATAATCCTGTATGTAAAAATGCTGTATTTACTGCTAAAGTAAAAGCGAGTGGTGGTGATACTACAGTTTATAAATTCTACTTGTACAACACTACTACGGGGACCAATGTATTGATAGATAGTGCTAAAAATGTGACTTCTAAATCATTTAATTTAAATATTCCAGATGATTCTAAATTTAATGTGGTAATGAAGCAAGGTTGCAATACACAACAGGTAAGTAAAAAATTCAATGTTAAAATAAAAACTGGACTATCTGTAAATTCAACTGTAGCAGCTGATACAGTATGTGTAGGCCAAAATTATACAATAGGTATTACGGGCGCAAGTGCTGATTTATTGCCTATTAAATTTGTTTTGAAAAGAAAAAATGGAGTTAATTGGATTGCTGTAGATTCAACCATAAATTTAAGTGCTGCTAATTTTGTAGTAACCGCTCCAACAGTTACTTTAACCGATTATTTAATAGTAGGCAATGACAATTGTAGTAGAAGCGATTCATCTACTTTCAGATTGATGAGACGTGCACCATTAACCTTGTCTAAAATAAGAGATACTATACTTTGTAGAAATGAAACACAATCATATACTGCTAATGCAGTAGGTGGAAAAACACAAAGTATTACATACAATTGGACAGATTTAAATTATGCCACTTTCTTTGGTGCAAATAAGGCTGTTACGCTTTCGCCAACTAACTCTATGAAAGTAAAATTGAATGTTTCAGATGGTTGCTCTTCGCCTTTGGTAGATTCTGCACTCATTATGGTGGCACCTTTGGTTACCAATAGTATTTTAGCAACAGATATAGCGGGTTGCGAACCATATAAAACTGAGTTCACTTTCCCTACTACACAAGCACAAACACCTTATAACCCAACGTTTACATGGCTTTGGAACTTTGATGCAACAACGCTTAATGTGCCATCAACAGCTGGCCAAGTTTTTCCTAATATTCCAAAAACCTATCCAAATTCAGGTATTTACCAAACAGGCGTACAAATGCAATTAAGCAATGGTGTAAAATGTTTACCAATTTACACGCAGCAAATAGATGTTTACAAACAAGCTACAGCCAATTTTGATTATATGCCTAAACTGATTGATGTTGTAGATCCTGATGTTACATTTACCAATATGTCTCAAGGCTCTACCATACATTTCTGGCATTATGATGATACTTTCCCTGGTATATATGAGCAAATAGATAACCCAGTGCATAGATTTGAAGATACAGGTGAATATACCATAACACTTATAGCTACCAATGTGAACGGATGTGCTGATACTGTGCAGCAAAAACTAATAGTAAAAGACATCTACAGAATTTTTATTCCTAGTGCATTTTCACCAAATAGTGATGATTTTAATACAACTTGGTACCCACGTATAACAAGCACCCAATCTGCTGAATTATCAGTTTTCAACCGTTGGGGAGAAAAGGTCTATCAAAGTAATGATGGTACAGGAAAATGGAATGGCCGAATTGCCAATTCAACTATAGATTGTCCTGAAGGTGTATATTATTATCATTTGAAAATAAGAGATACACGCAAGAAATGGCATTATTATAATGGCACTTTAACACTTTTAAGATAACATAAAAAAAGCCTTCTAAATTTTAGAAGGCTTTTTTTATAACTTTTTAATTGTATTATACTAATTCCACTAAGCTATCAACTAATGTTTTAGGATTAACCTCATTAGAAATATTTCCAATTTTTTTCAAAGAATACATCACATTGTCGAGCATTTTTTTCGCTTACTTGAAAATCTGTATTCCACTCGGTGCTATAAAACCATGTAAGCGCATCTTCTGGTTGCATATCAAATTTTTCAAGCAACATATCAATACTGTTATCGGCAGTCATAAATTGTTTGGTTGTAAAATTAATGGCTTTTAATAATTTGGTTATGGCACTATAAAATTGCCAATTGAAATCTACATTGGCTTTTTTAAATAACCCATAATAATTGGCTAATTTCCACGGTAAATTAAAATGCTCAGGTACACCACCTATATTAATAACTGTGTACATTATTTATTCATTGTTATTGCAATATTTTTTAATGAAATTTTCCCAATCTTCATCGGGTACATAAACAAGTTTAGGTGTTTTTAGTTTGCCTGTAATAAAATTCTTTTTTAATTGCGTTCCATATCCTATCCATGCATAATGCTTACCACCAATTAATTTATGCGCTAAAAAAATTTGATTTTTAGTATCGCTTTTCTTTTCAAAATCAGTTGCTACAATAGTACTTTTACCTTTATTTTTAATAAATTTAGAATACACCGCTACACCTTCTTCTTTATTGCCATAAACCAAAGTAGCATCATTGGTCTTTTTTACTTTAATACTTATTTTTTTAGCTTTAGATGTTTCTTCTCCTGCATCATCTGCATTAGATAAACCTTTTTTGTCTATTGGTGTTAATTCTAAAATTGAATACAAGCCACTAAAAGGTGCATCAAAAACAATAAAATCGCAGTTGATTAAACCAAGGCATGAGTCTGGAAAACTAACTTTATTAGGCCAATTTAAAAAATTATCATTTTTTGTTTCTGCCGAAAGAATAGCGTACTTCTTACCTTTATGAGCTGGCAATTGAGATTTAGGAATAAAAATTAAAACGGTTTCTTTTTTATTCATTATCAATTCTGCTGAATCATTATGTTGGCAAACATCTATATCTGCAAAACGAATAATTTCTCTATCATACTTTTGTATGGAAGGAATATTGCTAATGCCTGGATATAAAAAATTATTACAAAGTGATAACATTTCATTTGTGCTAATATTATCATAAAACCTTGATTTAACTTGCGAAATTTCTATTTTCTTAAAACTACCAGCGTTCATTAAAACTATTCCATTACTACTACCATATTTTGCAAATTCATTAGATTTAGTAGGAGTTTCTAAGCCACCAAAAGATGAATTTGAACAATTACATGCTGGATTCTTTGTTGCGCAATTTATAAATTCATTTATTTTGCTAGTTTGAAATGTTTGTAAAGTGCAAGGTTCGTCATTAAAATTAACAGAATTGCCAATTAATGAAACTTTATTATCAGTTGGTTTCCATGTTATTGTTTTATCCTTAGCTACCATTGATTCATACAATTTATAATCACTGTATTGATTCATGACTGGTAATTTGATTAAAACAGGTTTTGTATTTTTTACAGGCTTGCCTTTGTAAGTAGCAGTTAACCTTACAATACCATTACTTAATAAGGTTGAACCTTTATCAT
The DNA here is from genome assembly GCA_013205405.1 of Bacteroidota bacterium. GTDB lineage: Bacteria > Bacteroidota > Bacteroidia > NS11-12g > UBA955 > JABMMZ01. The sequence continues at coordinate 11,165 of JABMMZ010000078.1, forward strand.
CTTTCATTAAGATATTATACTTTTTAATATCCGCCTCAGTTGCTATATTTTCTATTTTAAAAACCAATTCATCGTTATTATATCCCTCAAAGGTATTGGCAGAAATTAAGGCTGACATACAACCTGACTTTATCAAAGTATCTCTGTCTGGTTTTGCAAAATAAATAACAATATCTACTCTTCGCATTTCATCTAAATCAGCACCAGTAACTTTTTCGCCTAAGCTAGCTGCATTAAATTTCTTTTTATACATAGACAGGTTTTTACTCATTATATAACCAGCCACAGTATCTGTTCTATTGGTAGATAATTCTAAATTGGCGACTGCATTGCCAGTTGTATCGGCATAGCCATTTAATTGAATCCGTCTAATATTGGTTTGTACTTTTAATAAATTTACCACCGAATCTAATACTAGATAATCATTGGGTTTAATTTTAGATTGATTAACATCAAAATAAACGGTAAATTTTTTAGATAATTGAGCTTTAGCTTGAAAAGAAAAAATTAAAGCAAATGCTATCGCAACATTTTTAAGAAATGAAAAATTCATGCGACAAAACTAATCCTTCCTTATAAAATAATCTTATGTTTTATATTAAATATTTAAACAATGTATGAACGAAAAAAAAATTAATTATTGATTGAGTTGATATAATTACTGCTCTTCATGCTATCATTAATAATTTTTATTTAGTTTAATAAAGTATTTAAATTTCATGGTAATCTTTAATTACTAACCATCTCAGGTGAAATTTTCTTAATTAAACCCTGCAATACCTTACCGGGTCCAAGTTCGGTAAATTGAGTAGCCCCATCTAAAACCATGGCTTGCACACTTTGCGTCCATTTTACAGGAGCAGTTAATTGTTTTAATAGGTTAGCTTTTATGGCATTGGCATCACTCACTGCATAAGCCGTTACATTTTGATATATTGGGCAACTTGGATTTTGAAAAACAGTATTTTCTATGGCCAAGGCCAATTGCTCTTCTGCGGGTTTCATGAGTGGTGAGTGAAAAGCACCACCTACTGGTAATAATAAAGCCCGTTTAGCGCCAGCTTCTTTTAGTTTTTCGCAAGCCTCATTTACAGCTTCTATGCTTCCAGAAATTACCAATTGCCCCGGACAATTATAATTGGCAGCTACCACTACGCCACTTTTTATACTATCACATATTTCTTCTACTTTACTATCGTCTAAACCTAATATTGCTGCCATGGTACTTGCTTGCATTTCGCAAGCTTGTTGCATTGCCATGGCGCGTTGGTACACTAACTGCAAACCATCTTCAAAAGTCAAAGCGCCTGTAGCTACCAAAGCCGAAAACTCTCCCAAACTATGACCTGCCACCATATCAGGTTTAAACTCGGTACCTAAGCACTTGGCCGCAATAACAGAATGTAAGAATATAGCGGGTTGCGTAATTTTAGTTTGTTTTAAACCTTCGTCTGTACCACTAAACATTTCATCTGTAATGCTAAAACCTAAAATTTCATTAGCCGTATTGTAAAGTGTTTTGGCTATTTCGAATTGGTCGTATAAATCTTTTCCCATACCCACAAATTGTGCGCCTTGACCGGGGAATACGTAAGCATGTTTCATTTTATTTATTGTTGAATTGTTATATTGTTTAAGTCATTCTAAACTAATCTCATTAAACTTAGTGAAATAAAAATGCACTCATTTATTCAGTACTATTTCATGAAGCGAATCTGAATAATCTAATTTTGCTATTGTTGAATTTTTTTGCCAATTGCCGATTTAGAATATGCCTACTATATTTCACCAATTTAATTATTCCAATTGTTTTATATTTATGTTTCAATGTTAGTTTAAAAAGAAATAATTTCAAAATTTTTATATTGAGATATTTTTATTAATGTTGAAGAAATAAAATTTATATGAAAAATTATTTATTGCAATTTAAAAGTTCAGCCTTTAATGGTTCACTAACTTTATTTGGAAGAATATTATTGCCAAATATCCTTATCAGTATTATTACTTCCATATTTGCTGCCGTTCTTGTTCTGCCTTTAATTGCTAAAGGTTTGGGGATGAGCATGATAGATATGCAAGGAAAAAATCAAGCGCTTTTTAAAAATATAATGGAAAGTATCAAAGATGGCGAAAGTCCAGCCAGTGCTTTTGTTTCTAACTTAGGAGAGCCTAATGTTTTGCTCATATTTACAGGGGCTATTATTTCAATAATAATTGGTTGCTGGCATTTATACTTGCTTTTTAAATTAAACGATAGTGAAGTTAGAACAGGAGATAATGGCACTTTGAGCGCTTTGAAAAATTCTTTCTCATCCAAAATTTTTAGCCTTTTAGGATTAGTTTTTATTATGTATTTATTGATAGTTGTTGGATTTGCATTAAGTGTTATTTTAGTTATTTTTATAATTAAAGGACTTGGCGTAATTGGCGGTATCATTGGTTTTTTTTTATTTTTATTCCTAGTAGCTTTAACACTTCGATTTTCAATTGCGCCCGCTGCGATGATTCATGGCAATATGTCTATTAGTGATAGCATAGGCTATAGTTGGCATAATATTACCCTAAGACGTTCTTTTTTATTACTTCTAATAAGTATTGTTTTTATGATTATTAGCGTTATTGCAACTGGTCTATTAACTATGCTTGTATATTTAATAGTTCCAAAGGGAGATAATATGTTCTTATTTATTACTAGTCGAGTGATAAGTGGTGCAATAGCCGCTGTATTTTCTGCCTATATGTATGCTGCAATAAGTGCTATTTACTTTAAATTTTCAACTGATGATGATGGTGAAATTCAAGAAGAGGAGATTCAAGAACACTTAATTAATTAATTTTCACTTATTTCTCCATGAATATCCAATGGGCAGTCTTTACTTACTTTTGATTCTATTAAGCCTTTGATATCGTAACCTTTTTGTGGCAAGTAAGTCATATTGATTTCATGGCTGTTCAATAATTTCTCATCTTGAATAATGAGGGTTACCTTTTCTATTTCTTTATTTACATTGAACTGAATTTCTATTAATTTTAGCATTGGCTGCTTAACATTACTACGATACGAAATAAAATAACGTCCGTTATTAAGTATAAAAGTATCAATATCATAAAGTTTCAATTGACTAAATTTAATAACTCCATATTGCTTAAAAACTGCTAATTCTTTGTCCCAATTAGGGTTTTTTATTTTATTTGAATTCACAGATTCTCCTTGAACAATAGTTTTATTCAGTATTAATTTCTTTTGTTTAAGAAGGTTAATTTCAGAATTAAAAAATGAATTTAAGCTAAAACCTTCCTTTTGTTTTTCAATAATAGGCTTACAACCTACCATTAGCCAAATCAATAAAATTATATAAGTAAAGCACTTAAAACAATTCATTGCCATCCATTTCTACTGGTTTTTTAAGATTCATTAATTTAAGAATACTTGGCGCTATATCTGCCAATTTCCCTGCATTGGGTATCTGTATGCATTTATCACTTATAATAAAACACGGAACAGGATTCATACTGTGGGCAGTATTAGGCGTTCCATCCTCATTTCTGGCATTATCAGCATTACCATGATCGGCCAATATGATAAATTGATAGCCTTTTGACAAGCCTAACTTTACAATTTTTTCCACACACGAATCTACCGTTTCAGCAGCTTTTATTATGGCTTCCCAAACACCTGTATGCCCCAACATATCTGTATTTGCAAAGTTCAAACATATAAAATCATGGATGTTATTTTCTAATTCATTTAATATTTTATTTGTTAATGGAATAGCACTCATTTCTGGTTGTAAATCATAAGTGGCTACTTTGGGCGATTGCTCCATAATTCTTGTTTCACCTTTGAATGGCTCCTCTCTTCCTCCAGAAAAAAAGAACGTTACATGCGGATATTTTTCAGTTTCCGCACTTCTTAGTTGTTTTAAACCAGCATGGCTTATTATTTCACCTAAAGTATTTAAGGTATGATGGGTTAGGAATAAAATATGAATATTCTTATACGTTTCATCATATTCGGTCATGGTAGCATAATACAAGTTTAAAGCGCGCATATTTTGTACTTCAAAGTTTTCTTGTGTTAATGCTTGACTAATTTGTCTACCTCTATCAGTTCTGAAATTAAAACACAACACAGCATCGCCTTCTTTTATGGTTGCTATAGGAACACCATCTTTATCTGTTATAATACTTGGCCTTAAAAACTCATCTGTTATATTATCTCCATAATTTTCTTCAATAGCCTGACTAGATGAGGTGTATTTATCGCCTACACCATTTACCATTAAATGATAGGCTAAGGCTGTGCGTTCCCATCTTTTATCTCTATCCATGGCATAATATCGTCCTACTATACTTACTACTTGAGCATTGGTTTCCTTTATACCTATTTCTAGTTCTTCAATAAATTTTATGGCACTTTTAGGATCCGTATCTCTACCATCGGTAAATGCGTGAATAAATATTTCTTGAACACCTTTGCTATGCATTATTTTACATAATGAAATAATGTGCTGTAATTCACTATGAACTCCGCCATTACTTACTAAACCCATTAAATGTAATGGCTTATTATTTTGAATACAATAACCTGCCAAATTCTGTATACTTTGCAATTTAGCAGCTTCCCCATCTTCAAATTGCTTATTGATTAAAGCTAATTGTTGCCACACCACTCTACCTGCGCCTAAATTCATGTGCCCTACCTCACTATTACCCATTTGCCCCTCTGGCAAACCTACTGCATTTCCAAATGTAGTTATGGTTGTGTAAGGAACTGTTTGGTATAATGAATTTATAAATGGTGTATTAGCGTTTTGGATCGCATCCGTAAAATCCTTTTTACCTATTCCCCATCCATCTAAAATCATTAAAAAAGCTTTTGAATATTGAGACATGCGGCAAATATACTTTGCAAATAGTAAATGCCCATTATATTATTTGCAAATATTATTTGCAAATATTATTACATAAAAAATCCCAACTTCTGAGGGTTGGGATTTTAATATACTTTAATAAAAAATTACTTTTTGTCGTAACGTTTTTTGAATTTATCAATTCTACCTGCAGTATCTACAAGTGTTTGTTTGCCAGTAAAGAAAGGGTGACTTTTATCAGAAATCTCTAATTTATAAATAGGATATTCGTTACCGTCTTCCCATTTAACTGTTTCTTTAGTTTCAACACAACTGCGTGTTATGAATGAATAATCGCTCGTTAAATCTTTGAATACTACAAAACGGTAATTGCTTGGGTGTATGCCTTCTTTCATGATACTTATTTTCTTTTTGGGAGTGCAAAAGTAAGTCAATGATTTTATTTATGCAAACCTTTTTAAAAATTATTTCTTTTTTGATTATAATTCAACCTTAAACCAAACGTAAGCATTCTGTTTTCTTGCTTACCTTGCTTTCTGTAATTAATGCCTAAATCTATGAATAAATTGTGCTTCAACATATACGCAGCTGAAAAATCGGCAATTATTAAATTTTGAGAATTGCCTATAAACATAGCTGCATTATTGCTGGTTGCTCGAGTATTATTGTCTCTTAGAATATTACTGCCGTAGTTTCTGCCTAAAAGAGAACTGTCTTTTCCTAGTTTAGTAGATATTATTGAAGCAGTTATAAACCATCTGTAAGCCGGTTTATATTTTATTTCTAAAATTACTTCACTAAAATTAGCCCCTAGTGGATGTGCTAATGGCTGATTAAAATGACTAAAACTTTGTGTAGTTCTAAAGTGACTGTAGGTGTATGGGCGCACACGGTTGTATTCTGCTAAAATATCCAATCGGTTAATTTTCATAAAATTAAAGGCTCGTCCGCCTATTTGATACCCATATTTATTCCCCCACCAATTGCGATTACTTTTTAGCTGTTTCAAACTAAGCTCATCTAAGAGAAATTGCCCATAAAACAAGTACCTCTTGCGCCAATTCCAATTAAAGTCTAAGGCTATCAAGCTATTGTCGCGACTGCCAAGATTGCTTTCTATAGCTCTATAAAAAATAACAGGATTTAAATAATTAAAATCAAATTGATTGGCTTGGGTGCTATCTTTTCTGTCAAAAACTACCATTTCATTTACCCCAAAGCTAAGATTTCTTAAAACATCAATACTTAAACGGTGAATAGCTGCGTATTTTTTTCCAAATAAAGTATTGCCTAGTATCTGCCCATTATCTGTAAATTGGGTAAAAAGGTTTTGATAATGAACCTTGCCAACATCTGAATTAATTTTAAAAAAAAGATATTGTGGGGCAAAATCATTTAAGATTAAAGAACGATAGCCATTGCCAATTTTATTTTTATCGTGTCCAAATTGAAATTTAATATAGTTTTTGGCTGCATTAAAAGTAATATAACCCCTTGCTTGAAAATAATCTACAGCTCCTTGTTTTTTAAATTTCTTAAAGAATAATTCATTGGGCACAAAATTTAAAGAATCTTGTAATTGCTGGTATTGTAAAGGTAATAATGCTTGATTTTCTGTAAAATAAGTATAAAAGCCTACCCCTTTTAAAGGACCACCAATATTACCCCAAATTTCTGCCCCTCTTGTATTTTGAAATAAGGTTTTGCCAGTGGCTGATTCTTGTCCACCCATAAAATTGATTACAGGATTAATAACCAATACATGATCTTCTTTTTTAATACTATAGAATGCACCAATATAATTGTAAAACATGCGTCTTTCATGTATTTTACCACCCACTTTATTCGGTCTTTTAATTTGTAAATTATCATTGCCCAAATAGCTTGAATTGCCACTATTATCCAATGTTCCTATGAGTTCCAATTGCTTCAAAGTATCTTCCTTATATCTTAATGGACGATTTGTATATTGCGTACCTCTAAAATTAGTCACACTTTCTCTAATCAACTCATACTCCCCTAGGCTACTAGTAGGATAATAAATATGCTGCGCTTTTGACTCTATAATAACAACAAAAGAAATTAAAAGGATTACTTTTTTTAACATATAGCTTTGGCAAATTTAAGGGAAATTGAATTAGAAGTAGTAATGCTGTAAAACCAAAAAAATATTTATAAAAATTAATTTACCAAATAAAATTTTAGCTGTGAGAAAATCTAACCCACCACTGCCACTCCCAACACTCCTGCTATTTGATTTCTTATATCCATTAACTGGATATAATATTGCATGCAGTTTTCTTGGACTTCAGGGGTTTCTGCTTCGGCAAATTCTTTTAAATGATTGGTAATTAATTCATTTACTTTATTTAATTTTAAAAACAGAAAAACAGATTGTAAATCTTTTACATAGTTTCCTTTTTCATCAGTTATAACAGTCCCATTCTCGGCCCAATAAGGACTTATTTCATATTTTTCTGTGAGATAAGTGCCCGCTAAATTTCTAATTTCTGAATTGGCATGGTTGATAAAAAACTGTTCGCTCAACGCTAGTTCTTCAGCCATAAAAGTCTGCACTTCGTTTAATATTTCTTGATACAAAGGATGTTTTATTTCCAGTGCATCATCTTCATGTAATTCTTTAAAAATAAAATCAGCTACTGTTGCCTCTTCCATAAATTTTTTATACCCACTTTGTATTAATAATCTTACCAAACCTTCTTCTTGTTCAACCCCAGCAAAGTATTGCTCTGGTTGAGGAAGTGGTGCTTGCAAAATTTCCTGTATTTCACTTTCTATATTTTGGCTAGAAATAAAACTACCTTTTTTTCTGAGTTTATTAATTTCAACTAACAGTAATTTTTCATCTGTATCCATTAATTTACTGCATTCGCGCGCATAAGCTGCACGCTTAAGTGCGTCCGGAATCAATGAAATACTTACTAATAAATTTTTAACTACTTCGGTCTTTTTTATTGGATCATTAGCTACCCCTTGCATCAGTAAATCTGCCTTAAAGATTATAAAATCCTTATTTTGTGATACTAAAAAATCTTGAAAAGCTGAAGTGCCTAACTTTTTACAATATGAATCAGGGTCTTCCCCTTCTGGAAAACTAACAGTACGCACATTTAAACCTTGTTCTAATAGCAAATCTATTCCTCTGATAGAGGCTTTTACACCTGCTGCATCTCCATCATACAAAACTGTTACATTGTCTGTAAAACGTTTAATTAACTTTATTTGCCCTTCTGTAAGTGAGGTACCTGAAGAGGCAACTACATTTTTAATTTCAGATTGATGTAAGGTGGTTACATCGGTATAACCTTCTACTAAAAAGCAATTGTTTTTAGCTTTAATTTCTTTTTTAGCTTGAAACATGCCATAAAGCACATTGCTTTTATGGTATACTTCGGTTTCAGGCGAGTTTAAGTACTTTGGCGATTTATCATCTTTCACCAATTGTCTGCCACCAAAAGCTATCACTTTTCCACTTAAATCGTGAATAGGAAAAATAACTCTTTGCCTAAACATATCAAAATAAGTACCTTTTTCTTCGCGCTTTTTAATTAATCCTGCATCTACAAAAAAATCTAAATTAAACTTATTTTTTTCGGCTTCGTTTACCAAACTTTCCCAACCGGCTGGCGAATAGCCTAGTTCAAATTCATCAATAGTTTGTTGTGTAAAACCACGTTCTCTAAAATAACTATCGCCTGCTATTTTGCCTTCTTCAGTATGTAGTTGTTCTTTAAAATAATCTTTAGCAAAGGTTAAAGCTATAAGTAAACTTTCTCTTTTTTGTTGCTTTTCATTGTATGCTTCGCTATTTTGGTGCGTATCTTCTTCAAGCGTTATATTGTATTTGGCTGCTAATTTTCTTATTGAATCTGAAAACGATAAATTATCGTGTTCCATTAAAAAACTAACCGAATTGCCTGCTTTGCCGCAACCAAAACATTTATAAATACCCTTAGCTGGTGAAACAGTAAAAGAAGGCGATTTTTCATCATGAAAAGGACAGCGCCCCAATAAGTTTGCACCTCTTTTTTTTAGGGTAATATACTCTCCTATTACCTCGTCAATTATTGCCGAATTTAATACTAAATCTATGGATTGACGAGAAATCATTTTTTACAAAGGGCAAATATAATAAAGAATTATATGAATATAATTTGTAGCCGAAAATAAGTAGGACAGAATAAAATTATTATTTTTGAGTTTTAAGGTTATGAAAAAAGTATTTTTGATAATTCTAATTTTTATATTTAATCAAAGTTATTCGCAGCAAAAGGATACTTTGAAATACCAATTTAAAGTTAATATTTATTCTTTGGTTAATAAAGGATATGGAAGTGCTTTTAATTTGGGCTTTGAAACATGCCAAAAAAGAATAAACTATGGTGTAGATTTTTTTACATACTAATAAATATAGAAATGGATTTGCGTCTTTAGATTTTAATCCAGTAATGAGTTTTAAGCTTGCTTATAAATTTGGCAAGAAAAAACATACAAAAAAACCAAAAGTGAAATGGATTTAAATTCTTAAGCACTAACCAATTTAGGATTTTCTCCTAGTTGCGCCATCATGGCAAAATGCGATTTAACGGCTAACCAAAAACTTTTGAATTCATTGTGTGGCACGTTGTGGTTTTTGCAAATTTCTTTAACAATGGGTCGTATAGCAGGATAATGAACATGGCTTACTTTAGGGAACAAATGATGTTCTACTTGAAAATTCAAACCACCCAATGCCCAAGTAAGGAATTTACTATTCGGACTAAAATCAAATGTAGTTTTCATTTGAAAAATAGCCCAATCTTCTTCAATTTTAGCTATGTTTCCTAGGTTTTGTGCATCTGCAAAATCTACTCCTTGCACTATATGCGCCAATTGAAACACAACAGACATAACTATGCCCATTACAAAATTGTACAAAAAGAAGCCAATTAAGAACTTAGATACTCCTAAAAATACAATAGGTGTAATTACCCAAACGGCAATAAAATAAATCTTAGTGAACCAAAAAATAAGATGGTTTTTTAAACTCATTTTAGGCAGTTCGGTAGTATGCACTTTATTGGTAAAGTACTTGTTAAAATCCATATAAAATATCCAAAACAAGGTAGAGATACCATATAAGAACAACATATATTTATGCTGATTTTTATGCATACTGTTATACGGTTGATTAGGAGACATTCTTAAAAAAGGCGGTTTGAAAATATCATCATCTACCCCATCAATATTTGTATAGGTATGATGCAAAACATTGTGTTTTACTTTCCAATAATAACAATCGGCCCCTAAAAAGTTTAGACTGTATCCAAATATTTCGTTTATGGTACTATTATTAGAAAATGCACCATGACATGAGTCGTGCATAACATTAAAACCAATAAAAGCCATAAAAGTGCCCATGGTACATAGCATTAAAATACTTACCAAGTTAGGCAATTGAATACCAAACCAAGCATTTGAAAATACAAGCGTAAGGTAAATACTAATAACCACGGCATACATAAAAAATGCTTTTAAAAACAAAGACGTATTACCTCTTTGACTTTTACCATTCGCTTTAAAATATTGTTTAATGGCTTCGCTTATATCTTTATGAAATTCTCTATTGTTGGTTGCAAATGTAATTTGTGGCATACTTGTGGGGTATATTTACTGCAAAAATAATAATAATTAGGGTATTTAAAATGAATATTTATAGTAAGCTAATTTATAGGAATTTAAATTATTAAAAGAATAAAAATATTCAATAAAATTGACATTATTTTGCAGAATGTTTACTATTCAATCATTCTGTTTTAATCCTTTTCAAGAAAATACGTATTTGCTTTACAATGAAAATAAGGAAGCTATAATAATAGACCCCGGCATGTATAATGCTTACGAACAAAAAGAGTTTTCAGATTTTATATCATCCAATCAGTTAACTCCTCAATTTTTATTAAATACCCATTGCCATATCGATCATGTTTTAGGAAACAAATATTGTATGGAAAAATACAATTTACCTTTACAAATACACAAAGACGATTTGCCTACTTTGCAAAATGCCAATGTTGCCGCTACTATTTACAGTATCCCTTATGACAAATCACCTGAGCCTTCAATTTTTTTAACTGAAAATGATTCCATTACTTTAGGTTTGGACATATTATCAATTCTCTATACGCCCGGTCACTCTTCGGGCAGTATTAGTTTTTATTGCGAAGATCAAAATTTTATTATAAGTGGTGATGTTCTATTTGAGCAAAGTATAGGCCGAACCGACCTGCCTGGTGGGGATTTTCAAACACTGATAAACAGCATTAAAACTCAATTAATGCCATTTCCTGATATTACCCAAGTGCATAGTGGGCATGGCAATGTAACAAGTATTGGAAATGAACGCCAATTTAATCCGTATTTAACATAAAAAAAGCCAACTCAAAAAATGAATTGACTTTTTAAATGACTTTAATATTTGATTAAATAATCAACATGGCATCGCCATAACATTGAAAATTATATTTCTTTTTGATAGCTTCCTTATAAGCACCCATCATAAAATCGTAATCACCGAAGGCTGCAGCCATCATTAATAATGTACTTTGTGAAGCGTGGAAATTAGTAATAAACGCATTGGCTATTGCAAATTCGTGAGGAGGGAAAATGAATTTATCTGTCCAACCGGTGCTTGAGTTTAAAGTACCAACCGAAGAAACTGAGCTTTCTAAGGCACGCATTACGCTACTCCCTACTGCTACTATTCTGCGGTTATCAACTTTAGCACTGTTAATCAGTTTTGCGGTTTCTTCGCTAATACTATAGCTTTCTGAATCCATTTTATGTTTGGTTAAGTCTTCTACTTCTACATCTCTAAAAGCGCCCCAACCTAAATGCAATGTTAACTCTGTAAATTTAATTCCTTTAATATCTAAACGCATCATTAGCTCACGGCTAAAATGAAGACCCGCTGAAGGAGGCGCCACTGCACCTTCTACTTTGGCAAAAATAGTTTGGTAACGCTCTTCGTCTTCCTTTTTCAAAGGTCTATCAATGTATTTAGGAATAGGTGTTTCGCCTAATTTTTTTACTACTTTGTTAAATTCTTCTTTTGAACCATCAAACAAAAAACGAATGGTTCTACCTCTGCTGGTAGTATTATCTACCACTTCGGCTACTAAATCATCATCGCCAAAATACAATTTGTTTCCTACTCTTATTTTACGCGCTGGGTCTACCAATACATCCCATAATTTTAAGTCTTCATTTAGTTCTCTTAAAAGAAAAACTTCAATTTTAGCACCTGTTTTTTCTTTGTTGCCATACATACGGGCAGGAAAAACCTTGGTATTATTCAATACAAAAACATCATCTTCATTAAAAACTTCTAAAATATCTTTGAATTTTTTATGTTCTATTGTTTTAGCTTGTCTATCTATAATCATTAGTTTGCTTTCATCACGCTGTTTAGCGGGGTCTTGTGCAACTAGGTTTTGAGGTAATTCAAAATTAAATTTCGATAATTTCATTTAGTGTATAATTGGGGTAAAAAAGGGTGCAAAAGTAACAAATAAAATGGATAAATGAAATATAAATTATTCTTACATTCGATTTATTTCGTGCACCCTATTAGCATCTAACTTTAAGAAGGTAAATAACAACATGCTAAAACTGAACAAGGAAGAACCGCCATAGCTCATAAAGGGTAAAGGAATACCTATAACAGGCAATAAACCTAAGGCCATGCCCACATTTACAAAAAAGTGAAAGAATATAATAGAAGCGCAACTATAGCCATAAACTCTGCTGAAAACAGTTTTTTGTCTTTCAGCTAAAAAGTATAATCTACCTATAAAAAATAAATAAGTAAGTACAAATAATGCACTACCTAAAAAGCCATACTCCTCGCCTACTGTGCAAAATATAAAATCGGTATGTTGTTCGGGCACAAGCTTGGCTTTTGTTTGTGTGCCATTATTAAATCCATTGCCTGTCCATCGGCCAGCGCCAATACTTATTTTGCTTTGGCGCACATTGTAGCTGTAATCTCTTTTAGATTTTTTCTCGTCTTTTTTCTTAGTATCTATTTTAAATAATGAAAATTCTGTAGCCTTATGTTTATAATATTCGCTTACATCTTGATTGAGAGTAACCAAAATACGCTGCTGTTGATGCGGTTGCAGTAGTTTGCTAAACATAAAATCGACACTAAATATGAACACACTACTCGCTACAAAAATAATGGCACACATATACAATATCTGTTTGTGCGATTTAAAAAAATAAGCCACAATGCCACATATTATTAGAATAAAACCAACCAAATACAATGAAGGAAACAAAATTGTAAATACAAAAATAGCCGCTAAATACAAGCCCAATACCAACCACCATCCTGAAAGACCTTCTCTAAATAAAACCAAAAAGAAACAAGCAAATACTAAGGCAGAGCCGGTATCATTTTGTAATAAGGTAAGTGCCATTGGTAATATGAAAATACCAAAACATATCATGATGTTTTTTTTGCCAATAAACTTAATATCAAAAGTGCCTAAAAACTTAGCTAGAGCGAGTGCTGTGGCATATTTGGCAAACTCGCTAGGTTGCAGTTTAAATGCGCCTATTTTAAACCAAGCTTGCGCTCCTGCTGTAAAACTGCCAGTAGCTAATAGGGCCAACAACAATAATAATATAATGCCATAGATGCCATAAGCTGAAAATTGAAAAAAATTGGCATCCGTAAGTAAAATAAAAAATACAATTATGGCTGCAATACCTATCCAAATAAACTGCTTGCCATACTCCGTTTTAAAATCAAATAGGCTAGAATGCTCGGGTGTGCTATTGGCAGAATATATATTGAGTGCGCCAAAAGCCACTAGCAATATATATATAATTACTGTTATCCAATCAATATGAATTTTTTCCTCTTCCCTTGTGTTATACATACAATATTATTGTGCTTTAAGAGGAATAATTGGTTTTAATAAAGTACTATCTACTTTTAGTAAATTATAAATAGCGGCCCCTACTAAATTTGCTTTTAACATTTTTTCAAGCATATCTGGACGTTTGGTTGGAACCACTCTGTCTAAGGCTAAATATCTTTCTATTAATAAATTGGCAATTGGGGCTGCATAGGTATTACCAAAACCACCATTTTCAACTACCACAGCTATCGCTATTTTAGGAGTATCCTTAGGTGCAAAAGCTATAAAAATAGAGTGGTCTTCGCCATGTGGATTTTGAGCCGTTCCCGTTTTAGCACATATTTCTATGCCCTCTATACCCTGCCTACCTGCCGTACCTCCAGGCTTACATACACGTGCCATGCCAACAATTACCGAGTCAAAATAACGAGATTCTACCATGGTTTTATGTTTCACCTTAAACTCCTCTGGCAACCATTTATTATCTCCAATAGCTTTAACAACATGGGGTGTAATCCAATATCCTTTATTGGCAATAGTAGCAGACAAATTACACATTTGCAAGGGTGTTAGGCCTATTTGCCCTTGACCAATACTCATAGAAATAACGTTGGCTGAACGCCAATTTTTACCAAATTCTTTTTCAAAATAAGCAGGCTTTTTTAATATTCCTGTAGACTCTTCAGGAATATCTATACCTGTTTTTACGCCTATTCCAAAACTATTTAAGTATTTACTCCACTGTATATAGGCATCCTGAACCGATTCATATTTAGGATTATCTAAAATACTGCGGTAAACATTACAATAATACGCATTGCAACTTTGTGCTATGCTGTTTTCTAAATTAAGGGGCGAACCATGCGCATGGCAGCCAACAGTTAAAGAGCCTAAATGAAAACCTCTGCTACAGTAGTATCGAGTTTCGGGATGTAAAACACCTTCTTGTAAACCTATCAAAGCTTGAATCGTTTTAAAAGTAGACCCTGGAGGGTAACCCGCTTTTATAGCTCTATTAAATAAGGGCTTACGAGGATCCATTAATAAAGCTCCAAAATTTTTACTTCTGGTTTGGCCTACCAACAAGTTGGGATCATAATTTGGACTGTTCACCATTGCCAATACTTCACCTGTTTGTGGCTCAATGGCAACAATACTACCAATTTTATTAGCCAATAATTTCTCGCCAAATTCTTGTAAATCTAAATCTAACGATGAAATGATATTTTGACCTGTAGTAGGCACACTATCAAATTTACCACCTGCCAAACTACCCTGCTGTTTGCTAAATTTATCTACTAATACTAATTTTCTACCTTTCCAACCTCTCAAGTAGGTTTCGTATCCTTTTTCTAAACCCGACATTCCTTTTATATCACCTGGTTTATAATATTTTTCGGCTTTTAATTGCTTTTCTGTTAACTCGCCCATATATCCCAATACGTGCGCAGCACCTTTAATATTATAGCGTCTATCTATTTTAGTTTCTATGAAAAATGGAGGATAATCGTATAAAATTTCTTGTAATTGAGAATAAATATTGATTGGTAAACTTTTGTAAATAATAGAGGCTACTTTTTTATTATACCTGCCGGCCTTTAGTATTCTTTGATTAAAGTCGAAGGTATCTATTTGCAATACTTTGCAAAGTCTTACTTTATCAAAGTTTTTTACTTTTTCTGGCACAGCCATTAAATCATAAACGGCATCGTTATACACCAATAATTTACCAAATCTATCTACAATAGTGCCTCTGTCAGGGTATATTGTAACCTCATTGCTACCATAAGAAAGGGCTTTGAAATAATTGGAAGTATCTACAATTTGAAGAAAGAATAAACGAACAATAAATATTAAGCCAATTACACCTAAAGTAATTTGAAAAATATAAAGTTTATGATTCCTTTCCATTTCTTTAAATAAGTATTAAGATTTAGAAGGTTTGAAAAGTAAATCTTCTAAAATAAGAATCAAGAAAAAAGTAACGATTGAACTTACTATTATAGCCCAAAAACCTAGGGTAAAAAAGTTCTTTCCTAAGGTGTCAATTAATACAAATAAAAATTGATATAAAACTATAAAACCTAAGAAATATGTCCATTTCCATACTTTACTTTTTTTAGAAGTCCATATTTTTTTATCTTCATCTCTACCAGAAATTTCATTCTCAACATCTGCTGTAAAATAAAATCTTAAAAAACCAATCAAAGTAAATATAGCTGCATTGATGCCATAGGTATTACAAAGACTATCTAATAATAAACCAGCAAAAAAGGCAATAATTATTAACCAAATATGATTAATATTGGCTGGCAATAATAAAACAAACATAATGACTATTTGCGGCTGGAATAAAAAAGCTAAACTATTGCCAAAATTGATATTATCAAGCACTAAAATTTGTATCACAACAAGCAATAATAACAAACCTAAATGTTTAAAAATATCTCCTATCACTTATTTATTAAAATTTAAAATTTGTGGTGTATTTTGAAGTTCTTCGAGCTCTTTTTTAAATAAATTTTTGACAATACAAACATCGCTTATACTTCCAAAATCTACTGCTAATCTTACATTAATTTTATAAAAAGATTCCTTTGTTGATTTTTCAATCGTTTGAACAGTTCCAATAGGAATATTTTCTGGCAATGAATTTGAATAAGGACTGGTAACCACATGGTAACCTACCTTAATATCTTCATATTTATTTATTTTATTTAGTGTTACAAAATTAGGATCTTTACCAAGCCATTCAATAAAACCTTTGGTGTTATTCATTTCTTTTATTTTAGGCACTATCTGATTTTTGATATTTAAAACAGATAAAACAATACAATAATTATTAGAAACTTCCATAACAGTGCCAATAACACCACTAGGACAAAAAACACCCATTCCTTTTGAAATTCCTGAAGATGAGCCTCTATTTAAAGTAATAAAATTATTGGCATTGTTAATAGAATTGGTAATTACTTTGGCTGATACATATTCATAGCGTTGTTTGTAAACGGTATCATTAATTGTAAATTCTTGTTTTGGTTGAATTAAAAAATTATCTTTTAGTTGTCTTCTTAATTGAATATTTTCATTGAACAATGCTTCATTCTTTTTAAATAAACTAAAGTAATCAAACATGGCAATATTGGCTTCATGCATTTTAGCAGAAAACGCTTTGGTATTGTTAAAATAAAAAGCCGATTGATAAATATTATATCTTACAATGGCAGAAATGCAGAAAATTTCGAGGAAAATAAATAGCAAAACATGGATTTTACTTTTTAAGTACCTAAAAATAGCATTCATTTATTAATTAGTCATTAAAAATTTAAATTTACCTATATTTTTTAATGCAATACCAGTTCCTCTCACGACAGCTCGCAGAGGATCTTCAGCAACGTGCACTGGTAGTTTTGTTTTAGCAGATAAACGCTTATCTAATCCACGCAATAAAGCACCACCACCTGTTAGATGTATGCCTGTTTGATAGATATCAGCTGCCAATTCTGGAGGTGTATTTTCTAAAGCTTTAAGAATAGCTTCTTCTAATTTTACCAAAGATTTATCTAATGCCAATGCAATTTCTGAATAAGAAACAAATACTTGTTTTGGAATACCGGTCATTAAATCTCTACCATACACCGCATAATCTTCGGGCGGATTATCTAATTCAGTAAGTGCTGAGCCAACATTAATTTTAATTTTTTCTGCTGTACGCTCTCCACACAATAAATTGTGTTGACGTTTCATGTATTCGCTAATGTCCATATTGAACTCATCACCTGCTGTACGTATGGATTGGTCGCATACGATACCGCCTAAAGCTATAACTGCAATTTCACTTGTTCCGCCACCAATATCAATTACCATATTTCCCATAGGCTCTGTTACATCTATACCAATACCAACAGCGGCTGCCATAGGTTCATGTATCATATAAATTTCTTTACCTCCTGCTCTATCAGCACTATCTTTTACAGCTCTTTTTTCTACTTCAGTAATTCCACTAGGAATACAAATAACCATTCTAATTTGACTATACGATTTTCCAGATTTATTTATCTTTTTAATCATCCCGCGTATCATGTGTTCAGCAGCATGAAAATCTGCAATAACACCATCTTTTAATGGACGAATGGTTTTAATATTGTCATTTTCTTTCCCGAACATTTGCATTGCTTCATGTCCAATGGCAATAACTTTGCCTGTACTTCGCTCTATAGCTATTATAGATGGCTCATCAACAACTACTTGATCTTTGTGTATTATCAGTGTATTTGCAGTACCTAAATCTATTGCAATTTCTTGTGTAAAAAAATTAAACCAACCCATTTTATATGATTAAATTATTATATAAGTATTTAAGAACGCAAAATAACAATAAAGTTGATGATTTTTAGTCATTTGTTAAAAATAAATTAAAAATAATAAATCTATTAATTTATTGGTTAAAAATATTCTATTTTCGCCAAATTAAAAATATGGAAAAAAGAAAACCAGGACGCCCATCGACTAATGACTTAAGGCGGAACGAAATTCTAGAAAAAGCAGCCAAATGTTTTGTGCAATTTGGTTATAATAGATCTAAATTAGATGATATAGGCGAATTAATTGGTCTTAATAAAGCAGCCTTATATTATTACTTTAAAAATAAAGAGGAAATATTTATAGAAGTTTTTAAGGCTGAAGTTCAAAGACGTTTATTTGAGCTTAGGCAAAAAAATGGAACAATTTTAGACGATAAAGCTAAAATATTACACTATTTTTATAACAGAACAGATGTTTTTATAAGTTTAATGGATATGCTTTCATTATCTAAAGACAATGTTATTGCTTTAATCACAACTTTTAATGAGAATTTTAAACCTTATATAATAAATGAAATGAATTATATTGGTACTATTTTAAATAATTTATACCCAAAATTAGATTCTAAAGTATGCCAAGATTATGTTGAAATGCTATTTCAAGTTAATAGCTCCTTAACATTTATGGACGTTATTTCTAAAAATCTTAGAAACAATAGTGAATTATTATTAATTTTAAAAGACAAGAAAAATATTATTTTAAACCAACTCTTAATTTCTTTTAAAGAATAAATGATTTAATTTAAAACTTAAGTATTGTGCATCCATTTTATGCAATAAATGTGGCTGATTATTTAAGATTACAAACTGCTTATTTTTTATCTTTGTTGCTAAAATCATACTCTCATCTATTCTAATTATTTTATCATTACTTCTAATTAGAATACTAATTTTACAATTTATTTTAGCTAAATTTATTTCATTTATAGAATATGTGCTAATTTAATCTAAAATATCTTGGGTTATTTTCAAACTATTTTCTATCAATATTATATTTTCATTTTGAAGTTTATCTATAATAGCCTCCAAATTTATCGGTGTTAACTTTTTACATTCAATATCAATAATTTCAGAAGAACAATTTAGCTTTGTGGCTAATAAAATAATCTTACTAATATAATAAGGGTTTTTTTTGAGATAAATACAAGGCGACATAACCACCCAAACTGTAGCCTATTATGGTACAATTCGTAAACTTATTCTTTAGAATATAATTCTCTACAAAAGTAGCAAGTCAATGGATAGTATATTCATCTAGTAAATCAATATTACAGTCATGTGATGGAAAATCTAAATTATGAATTTCAGCTTTAACGTCAATTAAATCAATAATTGGTTGCCAATGTTTTTTACATCCTAAGGACCATGTAAAAAATGAGATTCATTGTTAGTGCTTAAAGTGTCTAATTCCGGTTAGAACCATTGATTGATTATTCCCATTTGCAGCATCTATACTGTCTTGATCTTTTATGCTACCTCCTGGTTGGGCTATAGCTTTTATGCCAGCTTTATTGGCAATAGAGACACAATCTGGGAAAGGGAAAAATGCTTCTGATGCCATTACTGCGCCATTCAATTCAAAACCAAATGTTTTAGCTTTTTTAATTGCAAATTCTAGAGCATCCACTCTACTGGTTTGCCCACAACCCATACCTAACAATTGTTTATTTTTAACTAAAGTAATACCATTTGACTTTAAATGTTTAACGGCCTTAATAGCAAATTCTAAATCAGATATTTCTTGCGCACTAGGTTTAATGTTTGTAACTACTTTAAAGTCTTTTTCAATTTCTGAGCTCCAATCAGATTCCTGGGCTAACACCCCATTTAAAAGTGTTTTAAAAATTATTTTATTATTAAAAGAAGATTTTACTTTTAAAATAATTCTATTTTTCTTTTGCATTAAAACATCTAAAGCATCTTGCTCATAATCTGGTGCTGATATTACCTCAAAGAACAATGAATTCATGGCATTTGCGGTGGCTAAATCTACTTTTTTATTACAAGCCAATACACCTCCAAAAGCAGAAATAGTATCGCATGCAAAAGCAGCTAAATAGGCTTCTTCTAGATTGTCTCTACTTGCTAGTCCGCATGCATTGGTATGTTTAATAAGAGCAAAAGTGGGTTCGTTAAATTCAGCTATTAATTGCAAAGATGCTTCTACATCTACTAAATTATTATACGAAAGCTCTTTGCCATTTAATATTTCAAACACTTCATCTAAATTGCCATAAAACCATCCTTTTTGATGTGGATTTTCACCATATCTTAAAATTTTAGAATTCAATTCGCTTTGTTTGAATACTTGTAAATTTTCAGACTTATTAAAATAATTAAAAATAGCAGTGTCATAATGAGACGAGTTCATAAAGGCTTCAGCCGCAAAAAGTTTTCTATCTTCAATATCTGTAAATCCTTCTTTTGCAATTAATAAGTCAATTAATTTAGTGTATTGTTGTCTGCTAGATACAATTACAGTATCATTATAATTTTTGGCAGTAGCTCTAATTAATGAAATACCGCCAATATCTATTTTTTCAATAATTTCAGATTCATTTGATGTGGCTTTCAAGGTTTCCTCAAATGGATATAAATCTACTATTACCAAATCAATTGTTGGTATATTATGCTCTTTAAGTTGACTTAAATCTGAAAGGTTATCTCTTCGTGCCAAAATACCGCCAAAAACAGTTGGATGAAGTGTTTTTACGCGTCCGTCTAATATCTCAGGAAAGCCAGTTAAGCTTTCTACTGCAATGGCCTTAATATTTAAATCTTGAATAAACTTTAATGTTCCACCAGTTGAATATATTGTAACGCCTTGATTGTTCAATAACTGAACTATTTTTTCTAAATTATCTTTATAGTATACAGATATTAAAGCCGATTTTATTTTTTTTGAAGTACTTCCCATTTGTTTTGCAAAATAACAAAACATCTGTTATATTTTTTGTACTTATTGTTAACAAAAAAAGGCAGCCGAATTGGCTGCCTTTTTTTGTTAAATTTTAATTTGAATTATCTAGCTACATTTAATAATGTAGAAGTAGCTGAATTATCGGTAGTAATAGTAACAGTATAAATACCTGAAGCAAAGTTAGATGTGTTGATGAAGAAAATATTTGCTCCAGCTTCCATTTCACCATTTTGCTCAGTAGATACTACCTGCCCTAATTGGTTAGTAACAATAACTTTTACGTTAGATTTTTGAGTTAAATTTATACTAACGTTTGCAAATTGATTAGCTGGATTAGGATAAACTTTATTCACTAAAATATTATTAGCAGCTGCATTAATATCTGCTGCAAAATTCCATAATAATTTAGAACCAGCATTCAATACAGGTCTTTTTGTTACGTCAGCATCAAATTCAGAAACATATCCGATTAAATGAAGATTTCCTGGTATATTCCATCCTGGACCAGCGTTAGTATTGCAATATTCTGTGTTATTAGTTGTAGTGTAAGTTACTCTATTAGATGCAGGTAAAGTGTAACTAGCATCATAAGTATAATCTACATTAGGCACAGCTACATCAGGAATTATAGAAGCTACACCCCAAGCACCACCTGGCATTGAACGTGTAACGTGATTGTGAATGTATCCTTCCATAGTTGCTTTTTCATTGTACAATGGATGCGATGCGCCACCAGCGGCAGGACCACTTTTGCTAAAGTAATTAGCTTGACTCCATTGGTTTGTATTTGGTCCTCTTACGTCACTTTCTGAAACAATAGCACCAATTCTTAAATCGCCAGCCCAATAATCAGAGAAACGTGCATTAATTCTGTAAGAAAGCAGACGTGTAGTAGGATTAAAATTTTTAACAGTAATAGTTACTTCTACTGGCGCATTAATAGCCATTCTATTGCTAATTTCAGACGCCCAAGTGCCTCTATCAGCTGGAAAAACTACTCTATCAACAAAACCATCTGGATAACCACCAGCATAGGCTGTATTTATTAAATTACTTTCTGTAGTTGCCATTGCATCATTATTATGATGCACTAAAGGAATAAGTCTATCGCCCCATTCATCTATGGCATCTTTTAATCTCAAATGGCCATCTGGGCAGTAACCACACCATGCACCCGTAGCTTCTTCGAATAATACATTTCTTTGAACAGTAGATGTACCGTTATTTCTTAATACATTCACATTTGTTTTAGAGTTATTATTCATATCTTCATCAACACCGTTAGTATTTGGATTAGTAATCCAAACTTTTACATCAGATACAGAACCAGCAGCACCAGATGTCCAAGGAATAGTGCTAGAAATAGTAGCTGAGCTTTCGCCACTACCTAATAAATTTAATCCTGTAACCGCATTAGATTGAGTAGGTCCGGTACCTATTGTATAATTAAATGTCAACGCGGTAATTGGTGTAGAACCGTTATTGGTAACCAATGCACTTAATGTAACACCAGTTGCTACTTTATAAAATTTAGCAGTATTAACAGACAATATTGCTGGCTCTAAAACAGGTTGGGTGCCGTAAATAAATTGGTAAGTTATATAATTTGATGTCAAATAATCAGCAGCTACTTTAAAGTTTGCAACTGCATTACCAGCCATTTTGCCTAAAGTCCCATCACTATTTTCGCATCCAATAATACCTGCTGAAGCAGAACTTCCATATCCGCCATAGGTAATATCAAATCTTCCTGCTGTACCTTCATACAAAGAAATTGCGAATGCATATACGTTTGTATTAGCAGCTATCGCTTCTCCTTTTCTTGAAATACCGAACCATTGTATATGGTGAATTCTATTAGGTGTAGCACCTGTAGTGTAAGAAAATACTTTTACAGGAAATGCAGTATTAGGAGCTGATTTTAATTCAAAATCGTGCCAAAATGCATAAATCGCATTATTAGGATCGCCTGCAGTAGGCAATGCTGTTAAACTAGGCGCAGCAGATGCTGTAGCTGTTGTGTTAAAAGTTAAATAGCCATTATCGCTAGCCTTATATTTAGTAGTAGCAATGCCATAATAGTTAAAAGAGAAAGGAATTGTTTGTTCTGCTGACATTAAATCATTACTAGCCACAGCCAATAAAGAAGTAGTACCAGAAGTGGCCGAAACCTGAGCAATGTCATAACCAGTAGGTGCTGCACCCACTTTTTTTACACAATAGTAATTTTGTGCACTTAGGCTTGTAAATAAGCCTGTAAACATGATTAAAAGTAATTTATTTTTCATATAATGTATAATATTTTTCAATATTAAGTAAAAAATAATTAATATTAAAATTGTTTTTCGTTTTTAATTAACTTTAAATTAACAACGAGGCTTAAAACCTGATTTTTATAATACTTGTATTTTTAATAACAATTCTTGCTTGAATTAGATGAAAAATAAAGGCTCAAAAAAAGCCGTTCAGAATATCTGAACGGCTTTTTTAATTACTTTTTAAAATATTAGTTTACTCTTGCAGCATTGACAAAAGTAAATTTAGAACCTACTTTCTTCCAAATCATGATAGCTACTTTTACGTTAGCTTTTTCCCATGTTGAAGGAGCTGTAAATGTAAAATCAGTTACATTTGTTTGAGATCCTGCAGTTACAGCACCAGTGTATGGCATGCCATAAACACCAGCACTCATAGAACCTCTGCAAACATTATGATGTTCAACAGTACCTGTTTGGCTAGCTTGGATACTTTTTGCTTTATCTTCTATCATGTAAGCACCAACATAAAAATCACCAGTTTGAGCTTTAAAAGCTTTAACAGCTGCTTTTACAGTTAATTTCTGACCATCCCAAGTTGCTTTACCAGCTGCAGACATTTCTACTGGAGCAGCAGCAAATGCATCAACAGCAGCAATAGCGTCTATTTTTGTTTGAGTTGGGTTGATAGAACTTGGTGAAGGGAATACAGTTTTATTAACACCATTTACAGTAAAATTTGGATAGCTTTGTCCACCAAAATCAGTAAACCATAAATTAACAGTACTGTTAGTGAAATTACTGGTAGAACTTCCGTAAATACCCATATGAATTGCTTTAGACTCAACTGCAGCAATAATTTCATCATGCAATGTCCAACCCCAAGCACCACAAGGACCGCACCATGTTGCTGTTAATTTACCGTATATTGGCGTATTAACTTCAGCTACTACTAAAGCAGAATCACCTGTGTTTGTTTTAGGAGCGTCTTCTTTCTTTTTACAATTTGTTAGTAACAGTGCACTAGCAAGTACTAAGCTTAACAGTTTAATTTTTTTCATTTTTTATTTAATATTTACTTTTACAAAAGTATAAAATTAATTAACAATTCCAAATATTAATTATAAAAAATTACAATTAAACTACATTTCTTTATATTTTTGCGTTGTGTACTGCCGTAAAATAATATTCATTCTTATGATAATGCTTCATTTTGAGAGCTTTTGTCAAAAAAATAGTTTTAGCTATTGCACAGGCATTGGTTTTAATATAAATAAGTCGAGTGCCATTTTACCTAATTATAAAACTCAGAAATACGGTTTAGGTGAAGGAACGATATTAAATTTAAATTATTCGTATTATCCTGATAGTAGCCGCGTACTTGTTGGATTTGAGCTTCAGACTATTATAGGTAAAAATGTTATTAAACTTCTAAGTAAAAATTCAATAGAAAACTTAAACGCAGAGGTTCGCAATGTTTCTAATCAATTAATTCTTAAAACAGGTTACTGGTGGAAATACAAAAAAATACATTTTGAAATAAATACAGGTGTAATTTTACCTTATAACAATTATTGTTTGCATACTATCCATCAAAAAGATTCAGTAGGCAACACAATTATTAAATCTGAATTTAAACATTATTTCAGTTTAGGTTTCAATGGTAAGTTGTTGGTTGCTTATCCTATTCAAAAAAATATTTCTATTTTCACTACTTTAAATTTAAATTTATTAAATGCCAAAGTAAAAAGTAGTGAAATAAAGAGCTTTAGTAATTACAAATACGAAACTATTGAAACGGCTTTTCCGGATGTGGCAGATAGAGAAGTAAATTATTTAAAAAACATAGAAGACATAAAAAACAATGAAACTGTTTTGCCTAGATTATTTAATAAAAATATGGCTTCTGATGAGTTTAGTTATAAAGAATCATATAGTAATTGGGGACTTAGTTTTGGTTTTAAATTTTCATTTTAACTTTTTATGGATGTAAAAAAAACCATCAGTTATATTCTTCCTCATATTATTTCGAAAGGTAAAACAGCACTTGGCCAAAACTATGAAATAGCCTATGAGTATGGATATAAAGTATTGAACTCTGAAAATGCTAACTATAGTTTTGGCAGCTTACATCAGGTAATGCAAAAGGGCATTACAGCCATTTTAAAACATATAAAACCGACTAAAATATTACTGCTTGGATTGGGAGGCGGTAGTGCCTTGCGTATTTTTGAAAAGAAATTTAGCCATTCTTATCAAATTACAGCAATAGATATAGATAATGATATTATTACTATAGCTTTGAATCATTTTAATCTGAATAAGTATAAAAACTTAGAAACAATAAATGCAGATGCTAGCCTTTGGATAGAAAATGCTTCTGAAAATAGTTTTGATTTAATTATTGATGACATTTTTATGGATAGCATAATTCCAGATTTTTGTTTTAAAAAAGAGTATCTTGAAAATTGTTCTAAACTATTGATACCTAATGGCATTTATTTTCGGAATACCATGAATTTAGAAATTCTATTTCAGAAAAATATTACAACATACTTAGTTCTGTTTTTAAAAATATAGAATTATTGAGAGTTAAGAATTTAGACAATTCTATTTATTTATGTAAGAATCAGGTTTAAGTATTTGCCAATGATGAATTGATCAATTCTGAATAATATCCATTCTTTGACAGCAATGTATCATGTGTGCCATATTCTATTATTTGCCCTTTGTTTAAAACCAAAATATTATCTGCACTTTTAATTGTAGAGAGTCTGTGAGCTATAACAATAGATGTTCGGTTAATCAGCATTTTTTTAATCGCATTTTGAATCAGTATTTCTGTGTCCGTATCTATTGAAGAAGTAGCTTCGTCCAATATTAAAACAGAGGGATTAAAAACCATTGCTCTTATAAAAGCTATTAATTGTCTTTGCCCAAGTGACAAAGTATTGCCACGTTCCATTACTTTAAAATTGAATGTATTGGGCAAAGTTTGAATAAAGTCGGATGCTCCTATTTCTTCAGTTGCTTTGTAGATAGACTCATCTGTAATTTCGTTATCATACAATCTAATATTATCTTTAATAGAACCACTAAACAAAAACACATCTTGCAATACTACTGCTATTTTACTTCTTAAATAGGTTTGATTATAATTGGATTGTAATTCATTATCTATTAAAATAGCGCCTTCATTAATAGGATAAAGCCCACTTAATAAATTAATGATAGAAGATTTTCCAGCACCTGTGGCACCAACTATTGCGAGCGTTTGACCTGGTTCTAATTTAAAATTAATATCTTTTAAAACGTATTCTTTGTCAGTATACGCAAACCACACATTTTTAAATTCTATCTTACCAATAATTTTATTTTCGCTCAGCCCTTGTTTTTCTTGGAATTCTTTGTCATCTAATAATTTGAATATTCGATCGGCAGCCACCAATCCCATTTGAATATTATTAAACCTATCGGCTAAAATTCTGATGGGTCTAAAAAACATATTTATGTATAATATAAAAGCTGTAATCGTGCCAATATCCACTATCTCTTTTCCCACCATTGCTCGCGTTCCCCACCATACCATTAGTCCTAAGGAAATACTGGTAATTACCTCAATAACTGGAAAAAATACTGAATAATACAATACTGAATTATGATTGGCTTTATAATGTTCTTTATTAATAGATTTAAATTCATTAAAAGTATGTTGCTCTTTTCCAAACACTTGAACGAGTTGCATGCCTGTAAGGTGTTCTTGTACATAGACATTCATGTTAGAAACAGCAGTTCTAACACTTTCAAAAGCAGATTTTACTTTTATTCTAAATAAATGAGATGCATAAAAAAGAAAAGGTAATACGCTTAAGGCTACTAATGTGAGTTTCCAATCTATGGCGAGCATAAATGCTGTAATAGCTATAATTTGTAACAAATCGCCAATAATGGTAATGATGCCTTCAGCAAATAATTCTGCCACGGTTTCAATATCGCTTACCGAGCGCGTGGTCATAGTGCCTACGGGCGTTTTGTCATGGTATTTTAATCCATTATTTATAATATGTTTAAAGGTTTTTAATCGCAATATTTTTATTACCCCTTGCGCTATCCAACCCGTAATGTACTCGTTAAAAAACTGAAGAATGCCACTCACTAATATTAAAATTAAAATGAGCATTGAAATACTTATCAACCCATTTAAATCATTATTAGCCGCATGAATATTAATTGCTTTTTCTATCAGCCATGGTCGTATAGGTGATAGAATAGCTAATAAAATAGTTGTAAAAACAGCAAACCATACTTTACTTCTGAATGGGACAGTGAGTACTAAAACTTTTTTGAGTAAGTTGAAATTAAAATTATTGCTAGTAGGAGATTTCAATGGGTTAAAAAGTAGGTGCAAATATATATGCTAATTTACAACCGTTATAGAATTTCTAATGTTTGTTTAACATAATGTACTTTTCCAAAAATATCTTTAACTTCTAGCGTCAGTAAATAAGAACCTTTGGGCATCATTTCGCCTGAGGGAGTTCTTCCATTAAAGTTTGTTCCAACTGAATTAGTATTAAAAATTTTAGCTCCCCAGCGATTATAAATACTAAGGTTGAAAGTTTTAATCCCTCTTCCTACGATTTTTAATTCTTCATTAAAACCATCATTATTTACCGAAATAGCATTGGGAATGTATAAGGCATAAATATCTCTTATTTGTACAAACATTGATACTGAATCTGAACATTGATTCAATCTATTTTTTGATGTCAAAATTACCCAATAACTGCCGGTATCTTCTGCATATTTGTGAATTGGATTTAAGGTGTCTTTCTCTTTGGTTAAATCGCCAAAATCCCATTCGAAACTTGTAAAATTAGTTGATAAATTTTTGAATGTTATAACTGGATTTAAAAAGTTAGCATTAAGTGGAGTAAATTCAAATTTTGTGCGTGGCCTAGCAATTACTTCAACATATTTATTCTTTAATAAAACAGATTTACAACCCATAGCAGAAGTAGCTGTTAAGCTAACATCAAATTTACCAGGATAATTAAAAATATTGTTTGGTGATGTTTTAGTACTTGTATCTTTGGTGTTAAATTTCCATAAATATTTAACAGCGCCTGTTGTTAAATTATTGAATTGAAAAAAACCAGGTTCACATACCATTGTATCAGTAGCTTTAAAATCAATAATTGGCGATTGATTGACAACTAAGTTTACTAAATTTGTGTCATTTTCTGAACAATTATCTTTCAATACCACATTAAATATTTTAGTATTTACAGGTTTAAAATAATTGACATAATTAAAATTTCTTACCCCATCTATGTACCATTCATATTGACTAGGAATTCCTCCACCTAGAGTTAAGCTAAGCTTTGAGGAATCGCCTGTGCAAATAGAATTTTTAGTTAAAGCGGTATTAATAGAAAGAGGTAAACGAACAATTACATTTACAATCATTGAATCGTAAGGTACTGTGCAATTGTCTTTCAATAGTAATTTATAACTTGTAGTTACCTTTGGCGAAACCAATTGATTTAAATTAGTTCCAAGACCATTATTCCATTGGAATTGGTAATTAGCCGATTTACCCCCATTAACAATTGGCAATAAATTAGCCGTGCCTCCAAAACAAATGGCTGTATCTTTTAATCCTGAAATTTTTAACGCAGGCAATACATTCACTAATATTGAATCAAAAGCATTATCAGAACAATTATCTTTTAAGGTTAAATAATATTTTGTTGTGCTTGAAGGAGAAACAGAATTGCTAATTGTAGAAGGCAAACTATTGGACCATACATAACTATAATTTACTGAATTACCACCGTCAGCTAATGCATTTAAATTTACAAATGTCCCTTTACAAATTGTAGTATCATTATTCAAATTTACTTGTAAAGGATCTCTTACTGTTATAAGTATTGAATCCGCAACAGGTAAAACTGTACACCCGTCTGTTAATATAGCTTTTACCCATGTGGTATAAGATAAATTAATACTTTTTGAATTGCCAATTCCCAAGCCATTATTCCATGTTAAAGTATAGTTTCCATTTCCTCCATTTAATGCGGAACTTATACTTGCATTTTTATTATAACAAATTATAGAATCGGCTGTGCTTAAATTTAAACTTAAAGGATTATTGACCGTAATATTTACAAGAGCAGTATCATTTAATACGGTACAAGCATCTGATAAAACAATTTGATAAGAAGTAGTGATAGTTGGAGAAACTAAATGGGTAGGTAAATTACTTAAACCATTCGTCCAAGTATAATCATAGTTTGTGCTTTCTCCTCCAGATGCAAAAGTATTTAAAGGCACACTTTGACCAATGCAAATTGTGGTATCTTTTGTAAGTTGTATGGCAAGTGGCGCTAGTATATCAACCAAAATAGAATCTATTGCACTATCGGAACAATTATCTGTAAGGGTTACAAAATATTTTGTTTTACTAGTAGGTACTACAATATTTGAAGAATTTGCTGGCAAACTATTGCTCCATTGGTATATATAATCAATCGATTTACCGCCATTTGAAATAGCATTTAGCAAAATACTTCGTCCATTACAAATAGTAGAATCATTATTTAAATTTACTGTTAATGGATCGCTCACTGTTATAAATACTGAATCTTTACTTGGCAATACTGTACATCCATCTGTTAAAGTAGCCGATATCC
Source organism: Bacteroidota bacterium (assembly GCA_013205405.1). GTDB lineage: Bacteria > Bacteroidota > Bacteroidia > NS11-12g > UBA955 > JABMMZ01. Next base: position 41,203 of record JABMMZ010000078.1, read on the forward strand.
ATGTACTATTTGTTAATGAGATATTTTTAGAATTACCTATTCCCAATCCATGGCTCCATGAAATAGAATAATTTCCATTACCACCTTGCGCATTCGTATTCAAATTAGCTGTTTTATTATAACAAATATTGGTATCTATTGTGTTTATTTTTATTTGCAAAGGCGCTTTAACAGTTATAGTTACTGAGGCTGTATCATTTTTAGGCGTACATCCATCAGATAAAATAACTTTGTATGTAGTTGTAATGTTAGGCGAAACAGAATGAGAACTATCGTTGCTCAAACCATTATTCCAAGTATAGGTATAAGCTGCTCTTTTACCACCTATTGCCGTTGCATTTAGTAAAATAGTTTGTCCAACACATATAGAAGTATCTTTATTAATTGAAAGCTTTAAAGGATTTCTAACAGCTACTGTTACTTGTGCAGAATCTGTAGATTGAGTACAAACATCTTTTAAAGATACTTTATATACTTTTGTACTAAGTGGAGAAACTAATATAGAATCATTAGTGGCTATGTTTTGCCATTGATATAAATAATTCTTAAAATAACCTCCAAGGCCAGTGGCAAATAGCAGTGTTGAGTTGCCATAACAAATGGTAGTATCAGAAAAGGCTTTTATTTTAATGGGCTTTTTTATGGCTTTATAAAATAGCTTAAATCCTCTACCAATAACATAGGGGTCAGAAATATGTCTTAAGGTAAACATGCTACCTGCAAAAGCAACTGTAGCGCCTCCATAAGGTAATGTGCTTCCAGTAAAGCCAGCTAATTTAGTTCCTCCGGGATATTTTCCTCTATAAATAATTATACTATCATATCTAAATTCATAATCCAAATCATAAAATTTTATCTTTATGGAATCTGCTCCTGGAATACTTATTCTTAAATTAGAATTAAAGGATTGTTTATACTTTCCTTCGCCAGCTTCATCATACACAAAAGAGTTACATTTACTAGTACTGTCATTTCCATTTAAAGGCATTAATTCGGCATTACAAATATCAAAAGTAGAATCAACAACTACATAAGCTGTTTTAGTTAAACTATCTGACCTATTTTTAAAACAACTGGCAACTACTAATTTAATGGTAAATGAGCCATAAGTAGAATAAGTATGGTTAGTGTTATAAAGACTTGAAACTACTCCATCTCCAAAATACCATTTCGCACTTTTAGCATTAGTACTAAAATTTAAGAACTTAACTAGGTTATTTTTATTGCAAACAATTGTATCTGCAATAAAATCGGCTTTAACATAGCCACTATCATATTTAGCACCTACATTGCAAGCATGCCAGGCATTAGTTACTGCAATAACTTCTTTAGAACAATTGCCATACAAATCTGTAGCCGAACGAATAGAATAGAATCGCGCATCTGAATATTGGGAAGAAGGTGTTAGATATACGGTAAGGTTTCTGTAAGCTATTTGCTCTGCTTTTAAAATACCCAAACTATCTACTTTGTAGCTATTGGAAGCATCATTAGTACCTGTGCCTCCTTCTGTAATTAAATAGAACCACCAATTTTGAACACCACTGTTTAAATGTACACCGCCATTATCGCCTGAGCCATAGTACCAGTTTAAACTTTTATAACATCTTGGATGACCTTTTAATGTTGGATTTTTCATGTTTCTAAGCCCTGTTCCACTAAAGGTTATCTCCTCTCCTATTATCCAACTGTAACTGCTTGGTTTGGCATATCTTTCAACCGCATTTCCAAAAATATCAGAAAAAGATTCATTTAAAGCACCCGATTCGTAACTGTAAACTAAATTGGCTGAATTAGTGGTTACTGCATGGGCAATTTCATGACCACAAACATCAACAGAGGTAAGTGGTTTAAAAGAGCTTCCATCGCCATAAGTCATGTATAATCCGTTCCAAAATGCATTATCATAATTACTAGAATAATGCACATAACTGGTTATTTTAGCATTATTATTATCATAACTATTTCTATTGAATCTAGCTTTAAAAAAATCAAAAGTTTTACCTGCTCCCCAATGGCAATCTGTTGCAACTTCGTCTTTTGCAGCGTTTACATTGTTCCAATTATTATCTGCATCTGTAAAATCAACTGCTGCGCCATAACTTGTTCCTGTTTTTAAATTCAAGGTAGTTACTCCATTCCCTCTGGTAGTTTCACGAAGTCTATAATTCCCTGGCGCTGTACTATCTGTAGTAATGGCTTGAGAGCCACTGTATTTAGTACTGGCTACTCCATTAACATTGGTTGTGTGTATTAAATTTTCACGTGCTACAATTTTGCCATTTTCAGCATCTATGTATATATTTTCGGCTATCAAAGGTTTATCAGCATAAATCTTAAATTTATAAGCTAAACATAATTTAGGATTATTGTAATTTAAATCTGATGGGCAATAAACCAACTCTCCTATTGGATACCAGGAGGCTGTGATATCATTTTTCAATTCTTTTATCGACAATTCTTCTTCGGGTACTTGCCATTTATAAATATCAGCATGAATAGAGTCCAAGGCTATTTTCAAACAATTTTCAATAGACAAAAGTTGTTTGTTTTCATTCAAACCAATATCATAAATTTCTCCATTAAAAGAATGTAATTTATTATTTTTAAAGTGAGCAATTATGATACCTCCTAAAACAGGTACACCATTGCAAATTTGCTGAAATCTATAATGCTCAAAGCCTATTTCATCATGTTCTTTTCTAATAAGTTTAAACCCTTGATTACTTTTAAAATGATAAACCTTTTGAAGATATTTTTCAATTGTAATATCTGAAATATCCGAATGGCTTAATAAAGCATATTGAATATTCCCTGTAATATTGCTAATTCTAATTATCTCTGCATTGTGTAATTTTTTTTCTGCATTTAGTCCTTCTAATATTTGTCCGTTAGAACTAAAAATAGAAACTAAACTAAAAAAAACTAAAGTAATAAAATTATATATTTTAAATTTTTTAATCATTAATATTTTTTTGCAATTTACAATTAAAATTTGAAATTAAAAAAAATCTGAATCATTGGCCAAAATATCTATTTGACTATCCATAACATTGTCATTATTAATAAAGTTCCCGCTACTAAAAAATACTTTATTGGATTGGTTTTATTGGTGTATTCTAAATTAAAACTATTTTTATAAACACTGATTTTATTTTGATCAGTTTCGGCTTTAATTAATAAATCATAAACCATTAATGTGTTTTTTCTTTTACCATCTTGTTTACCTGCATTCCAGTTGGGCATATTACTCACAATTCTTTGGATTTCATTGGCCACCAAACTATTGTCGGTAGAAATTATTTTAAAATCTTCAACTGTTCCTTTTTTCTCTACTAAAAAAGAAAAATGAACATTGAGTCCATTAACAGGAATATATTGTACGTAATTTGTTTTGTTGAACCCAAGTTCTAAATAATTAAAAAAGTCATTCTCTGAATCACCAAATAACGGTGGCTTAGTTATAGTGTCCTCAGGCGCAATATATGTGGCAGTATCTTCTGTATTATGATACCTTTCAATTTGACTAAATAAACTATTGCTAATATTAAAAATTAGCAACAATATTATACCATACCGCATATTTTAAATTTTAACAAACATCATTGGCTTGTATCCATTAAAATGTATAAAATACATTCCACTCGCTAGGTTTTCAATATTAATTTTTTCGTTTTCTAATATTGAACCCTTTTGCTCCACACTGCCGCTAATTGAGTAAATTCTAAAATTTACAGCCTCATTCAACTTAACCACACCTTTTACTTGTATTGCAGAATTACTTGGGTTAGGAAAAATATTTAAGCTAGGCAAAGTTATTTCAGAAATTGAACTCGGTAATATATCAACAAACACAATTGTAGAATCTATACATTCATTTAATAAAGAAGTAAGGGTTAATTTGATTTTATAATTACCTACATTAACATATCTATGGGTTACATTTGGAAAAGTACTTTTAAAGCCATCGCCAAAATCCCACTGCAAGGAAGTTACCCCTTGATTAATTGGTGATACTTTTACCTGCTGCCATGTTTTAGTTTCAAAAGAAAAACCACTAAATGGTACTGCTAAAACAGTGGGAGTAATAGATAAACGAGGGCCAATACAACCTGCATAGGTTGGTTCTGCAAAATATTTTTTACCACCTAAAAGAATGTCTGTTGTAAAATTTTTATTAGTTCCTAAAATTTTGGTGCTTGTATCGCTGTCGTACCAATTTAATGAGCCTAATCCGGTGGTAACACCTTTTAAAATAGCTCTGTTTTTAGCACAAACAGTATCTCCAATGAGTTTAGTTATGATTGGGTAAGTGTTAACTAGCGCAGTAATAGGTGTTCTTGTAGGGCTTTTACATATTCCACTTCTTGTTTCTACATAATAGGTTTTTGTAGCACTTTCAAACCCAATAAATTGTTCACCTTGAATTACTTCTACTCCATTTGTGGCTGCTGTAAACCAATGCGCTGTTCCATAAGGTATTTGGGCTAACATATCTACCAAATTTGCACCTTTACAAATAGTGTCATTTTGTATTTTTGAAATTCGAGGATAATCTTCAATTTCAATAATTATTTGCTCACGGGTACTACCACATTGTCCATTATAGGCATCTACAAAAATGATTTTAGTTTCTCTTTTTGTAGGTGTGAAATTATAACTAGTACCAGTGGTGATTGGTATCCCACCTGAACCTACACTAAACCATCTAATAGTTAAACCAGAAGATGCAGATGCTTTTAATGCAACACTTGATGTATTAGCTAAACAAACACTGGTATCATTACTTTTTGTAGGTGATACAGGGGCAACATTACCTTTCACAATCGCAATAACTTTAAGTCTTGGCGTTAAAAGACAGCCACCATTATTAGCTTGGGCATACAAAAAAGTATCTTTTAATAAATTGGGTGTTTGATATACAGCACCAGTAAATACTTTAACTCCTCCTGTAATATCTTTAAACCATTCTACTGAGCCAATATTAGAATTTCCTTTTAGGGTTGCTTTTGAGCCTGCGCAAATTGTATCGTTAGCAACTGTAAAAGTACTTGGGTAAGTATTTACTGCCAAAATAATAGTGCGCGTAGGGCTTAAGCATCCGCTATTATTAGCTCTTAAATAAAATGTATCTGTCTTAGTTAGTGGAAATTTTTTATACGTTTTTCCGGTGTAAAATGGCACATTACTATTAGCTGAACTTAACCATTCATATACAACTCCTGTATCATTACTATTAGCCGTATAAGTTGCTGTATCTCCAATACAAGCTTTTGCTGGACCAATTACTTTGGGCATATCTGGTTTAAAATACAACCATTTAATTGCAGTATCACTGCAACCATTTTGATTGCCTCTGTAGCCATAAATAAAAGAAATTAATCTAATTTTATAGTTCTGCTTTAATGAATATTTTACTTTGTGATCAACAGAAAAAGTATTGCCTGTAAAATTTCCAACATCCCACCAATGGCAATAATAGCCTAAATTATAAAGCAAGTAGCGGTTATACATTCTACTGCCCGACATATTGGAGTTAATAGTATTTAAAAACTTGATGGTGTCTGATAAATTATAACAATTATTTTTAATACTAAAATCAGCCCCTAAACTAAACTTAACGTGCGGATGTAATAATATATCCGCATCAAAACGGACTCCGCCTATGTTTAAATTTCTTCCGCTATACCATAAACCACTTATTGAGCCACAATTTAAATTTTCACCCTCTCCATCGCCATTGGCATAACTATTGGTTACTATACCCGAATTTAAGTTAGCACTATCCGATTCTACAGTTAAAATATAGGCACTATCCAAAGTAATTGGGGCAAAGGTGGCATGTTTTTCTATATTACTAAGTAAGCCATTGCCAAAGGTAGAATCAATAGTTATAGTATCGCTTCTGAGAGGCATACCTCTAGGCAAACTATCACTTCCCGCTTTATATACATTGCAAATTAAATTTAATTTTTTTCTTGAAGGAGGATTTGCTGCTACAAATGCATAAAAAGTAAATCCTGTTAATACTACTGGCTTAGGAGTAGAGTACAATTGACCCAAGCTTCTACCTCTACTCACCGTAATTGTATTAAAAGCAGACCCTTTATATCTGCCATATTCTATGGTATCTACTGCACATTTTGTTGGATTACTAATGCTACGTTTTGCATTTGAATTATTTACATTGTTACCCATTTTAGGTAAGTTATCAATAAATTGGTGGTTCGTAGAATTTAATTGACTAAATCCAGAAATAATGGATGATAAAAAACAAATAGTAACAATTTTTCTCATAATTTATGTAGTTTAAAAAAACGAATATATCAATTATAATTGAATTTATAAAATTTAGTTTAGAAACTTATCAATTGCCATAATTACGTCATTTTCTAGTATTAAATTTATACAAGGCATTTCAGGTTGGACGCAATCAATTTGATTACATGGATTACATTTTAAAACATGGTGCAAAACAATGGAATTTTGGGCTCTAGGATAAAAAACATTTGGAACTCCTGGACCGTACAATGCTATTAATGGCATTTTAAAAACAGAGGCTATTTGCAATGGTCCACTTTCATTGCCAATGTAAAAACTAGCCTTGCTACATAGGTAAGAGAACATAGCCAATGAAAATCCATTTGTAAAATAATGTGGCTTAAATTTAATATATTTTTCAATATTTTCATAAGTTTCGTTATCTTCTTGACTGCCTGAAAAAATAATTTCTAATTTGTATTTTTCAAATAAATAATTGGCTACAAATGCAAATCTTTCTGCTGGCCATTGTCTTAATTTTCTTCTTGCTCCGGCATGTATTATTGCAAATTTTGAAATTTTATTGTCTTTTAAAAAACTTTCAACTGTTTTTATATCATTTTGAGAAAAAAATAATTGATGAGTAATAAAGTTTGCTTTATCGGAGTTAATAATAGGTTTAATTATTTCATAATTAGTGTCAATTTCGTGCAATTGTCGGCCTTTATTTGCCATTCGTACTTCTGCCCTACTTAACCTATATTTACCTTTATACAACATAGATTTGAAGAGTGTTTTCCATGTCCCCCTTAACTCTACAACTAAACTATATGATTTATTGTATTTTATCTCATCTGTTATAATATGGTCAATATTAGGATCATTTTCTACTAAACTTTTTACAAAAGGTTTGCAAAGTAATTCTATTGGTGCATTTGGAAATTGATTTTTAAGCAGTTTAAAAACATGCGTACATGCAGCCATATCGCCTATTTCATCTAACTTTACTACTAAAATAGATCTTATAGGAGAATTCAATTTTTGTTTGAAAAAAAGAATATTTATTATAATATTAGCTGCAAATAATAATTGTTCCTTTCTTACCATGTTTTAAATTAAGGGATAAATAATTACTTTACTACTTACCGCATCTGTTTCTATTTTAGGTGTTTGAATATTTAACAAAAATAGATTGTCTTTTATTTGATTATCAACAAAAATAAATTCAGTAATGGTTCTATCCTTTTGTGCTATACCGTCTGTTAAAAACCAAGCCTTGTGAGCTACTAACAAACCACCATCGCTTTCTTTATCTATGCTTGGCAGGTCGGTTAAAAGATGTTTAAACCCAAGAGATTTTAGATAAAATAATGCATCTATTGTAAAAAAAGGTGGATTTGTATTTGAATAATTCATATTCAATTTACTATTAAAATTTGGAATGGTTCTTATCAGAATGGCTGTGGCTAGTTCTTTATTTTCAATATGATTTATTACACTTTTTTCAATAATAAAATCTGATTCATTCTGCAAAGGAGAAATGGAGATTAGTAAGCATAATTGCAACAATGGAATATCAATTTCTAACATGGTAAAATCGACATCAGCAATATGCAAAGCACATTCGGTATGCGTTCCACTGGCATGAGGGTAATAGGAAATTTTTTCGCAATTAACACTGCCGCCTTTTTTTATATTTCCAACAAATTCAGTACTTTCAAAATACTCAAACTCCGGATTATTTAAATAGTAACAGTTTACATTGTTTTTTTTATAAATGCCTAAAGTTAAATCATAAAAAACTTCATCATTTATTGTAAAAAATTTTTCATTCTTTTTTAAAGAAAGTATCATAGGGAAGCGAAAGTAATAAATTTTACACGTTTATACCTTATTTTTGAATTTTTAATTTCAAAAATTTGAATTTTAGTTTAAAACAATATATTAAATTTACCTTGCTGCTATTGGCATTGGGCATTGGATTATTCTCCTTGTACTACACTGACAATATGGTGAAAAAAATTGCAATAGAGGAACGCAAAAAGATAAGTCAATGGGCAGAAGCAATGGAAGCATTGTCTAAATATGACCCAAGGGGTGAAATGAATATTGACATTACTTTCTATGCTAAAATTATAGAGTCAAATACTACAATTCCAGTTATTTTGGCAGACAGTAAAGGAATAATTACCAACAGAAATATAGACTCATCAATTTCAAAAAACGATAACCTTTTAAATGCTTATTTTAAGAAATTAAAAGAAAACTCAGACCCTATTAAAATTAAAATTGCTGAAGATGATTACCAATATGTGTATTACGATGATTCAAGTATTTTAAAACAATTAAAAGTATATCCATTTTACCAATTAGGCATTGTTGGCTTATTTGTTGTGGTTAGCTACTTTGCATTTAGCTATAGCAGAAAATCGGAGCAAAATCAAGTATGGGTAGGCTTAGCAAAAGAAACAGCGCATCAACTTGGCACCCCTATGAGTTCATTAATGGCTTGGGTAGATTTAATGTCTTTAGACAAAGAACAAGCCAATGAACAGACTTATGATGAAATGCGTAAGGATTTGGACAGACTTAAAGTAATAACCGAACGTTTTTCTAAAATTGGATCTGTACCTGTTTTAAAAGAAGAAAACTTAATTTCTATTTTAAACCATTGTGTCGACTATATGAAAACAAGGAGTGCTGAAACAGTTAACTTCCATTTAATTGAAAATGATGAAGATTATATTGTATCATTGAATGTACCATTATTTGAATGGGTAATTGAAAATTTAATAAAAAATGCCATAGATGCAATGGAAGGAGTAGGTAGTATAACATTTACAACGAGAAAAAAAGGTGATCATATAATTATTGATATTTCTGATACTGGAAAAGGCATGTCTAAAAGATTATTTAAACGAGTATTTAATCCCGGTTTTACGACTAAAAAAAGAGGTTGGGGCTTAGGCTTATCTTTAGTTAAACGTATTATTTTGAATTACCATAAAGGGAATATCTTTGTAAAAGAAAGCATACCAAATAAACGCACTACTTTTAGAATAATTTTAAAAAATAGAGCCTTAGCTTAATTAAAACCTTTTAAAAAAATCTATATTCGCAGATATGCATTTGTATACTATTGAAACCGGCAATTTTAAATTAGATGGTGGCGCCATGTTTGGCGTGGTGCCAAAAACTATTTGGCAAAATATAAACCCTGCAGACCATAACAATATGTGTAGTTGGGCTATGCGTTGTTTGCTGATTGAAGATGGTAAAAGACTTATACTTATTGATAATGGCATTGGCAATAAACAAAGTGAAAAATTTTATGGTTTTTATTATTTACATGGAGATTCTACTTTAGAAAATTCTCTGAATAAACTTGGATTTAGTAAAGATGATATTACAGATGTTATACTTACCCATTTACACTTTGATCATTGTGGCGGAAGTATTGAGTGGAATAACGACAGAACAAAATATAAAACTGCTTTTAGAAATGCTACTTATTGGAGCAATGCAGAACATTGGGCGCATGCTATTAATCCGAACCCTAGAGAAAAACCAAGTTTTTTAACCGAAAATATAATACCAATTCAAGAAAGTGGCCAATTAAAATTAGTATCACACCCAAATGAAATAGCAGATTTTATTCATTTAAAAAATGTATATGGCCATACCGAGGCTATGATGCTGCCTCACATAAAATACAAAGGTGAAACTATTGTTTTTTGTGCAGATTTAATACCATCAATTGGTCATTTACCTGTAAATTATGTAATGGCCTACGATATTAAACCATTAGACAGCATGAGAGATAAACAAATCTTTATGAAAGAGGCATTGGATAATAATTTTATTCTCTTTTTTGAGCATGACAACAAAAATGAATGTTGTACAATAGCCAAAAATGAAAAAGGGCAATATATTTCGAAAGATATTTTCAAAATAGAAAGTATTGTTTTGTAAGTATTTAGGTATTTATATTTTAAAATTTAAACTTTTAATTTTATATTTGTAATATAATGAAAAAAATTGTTTTTACGTTCCATTTTATTTGTATTCTTAGTCTGTTTTCTCAAACGGGCTCTCCTGCTAATTCTGGTTTTAAAATTACAAGCTATTCTAAATTTGATTCTGTGCCTAGTTATATTAAATTTACTAACAAAGAATCACCCATTATTATTTCAGAAAATATAAATTATTGGTTTCAGAAAAACCTGAATGGAAATACTGAATTTAATCTCAGAAAAAAAAGCAGTAACTATGATTTAGTGGGCAATTACCATGAAAAATTTATTCAGTATTATAAAAATTTACCTGTAATCAATAGTATGGTAAATATACACTACAAGGCTAATAAAATTCATTCTTTAAATGGTTATTATTTCCCTGAACTTAATATTTCAGCAACACCCCTTATCAATGAGCAAAATGCCTTAAAAATAGCTTTAGCGAATTACCCGATTAATACAGAATATGCTTGGCAAAATAAGGCTTACGAAAATTTAATTCAAAATGCCCATGGGCATAGTATTTTTCCAGAAGGTAAGCTTTGTATTGTTGCAAAAAACTTTATATACTCAAAAAATAATTTTCATTTAGCATATCAATTTAAAATTTATGGTGTTAGTCCAGTTTTTGCAGAAACAGTATACATAGATGCTATCAATGGAGAAGTATTGCACACTGAAAATTTAATATGTCATATAGATGTAAATGGAAAAGGAATATCAAAATTTAGTGGCGTAAAAGACATCACATGTGATAGTATTTCACCAAGCAATTTTAAATTGCAAGAAAATGGTTTGCGAAAGCTTACAACATTAAATGCTTACAACCTAACCAAAGATTTTCAAGAATTTTCAAATACCAGTAATTTTTGGGATTTAGATACAAGCGCTAATAAAAGAATTGCTATTGATATTCACTGGGGATTGGAGAAAACACTAGATTTCTTAAAATTTAAATTAAATAGAAATAGCATCGATAACCAAGACTTTAGAATAGTTGGCATTGCTAATTATGACAAAAGTTATAGCAATGCATTTTGGAACGGTCAATTTGCCGCCTTTGGAGATGGAGACGGCATCAGAACGGGACCATTTGGCACTTTAGACGTATGCGGGCACGAAGTAAGCCATGGATTAACACAGTATACGGCTGGCTTAGTTTATAGCTACGAATCGGGAGCACTAAATGAATCTTTTTCAGATATATTCGGCAAATGCATAGACCATTATGCCTACCCTAAAAGTTTTAATTGGACAATTGGAAAAAATATTTATCTAAATGGCGCTTCACTAAGAGATATGAGAGACCCTTATTTTTATAACGATCCAAAATACTATTATGGCTCATTTTACGCTAAATCAGCTGATGATAATGGTGGTGTACACACAAATAGCTCAGTGCAAAACCATTGGTTTTATTTACTATGCAATGGAGGAAAAGAAAGACATGAAAAAACCAAAGTTTATCATACTGTAGATTCTATTGGATGGGATAAAGCCACTGCCATAGCCTATAGTAATTTAGTAGATTACCTAACCCCACAATCAGAATATCAAGAAGCTGCAGATCTATCTATTGAAATTGCTGGCGATATGTATGGAATAGGCAGTAATATACAAAAACAGGTAATTTTAGCTTGGTATATGGCTGGTTTAGCGCTATTGCCTGTTTCTAGTGTAAACAGTTATTCTATTGCTAAAAATGTTGCAGTATATCCAAATCCTGCACAAAATACACTTACTATTGAAGGTGCTGCTGAACTCGAAAGCATCAAAATAACAGATATTTCTGGAAGAATAATTTTAAAAACAGAATTAAGTGCCGATAATTCAATAGATATTCAATTCTTAAAAAGTGGTATTTATTTTATACAATTTAGCGATGGCTCTTTACAAAAGTTTGTGAAGTTATAATTGGTGAAACTTTCTTATTATTTGTCTATCCATCACCCAATACTTATCTTTGCTCATTCTGCTTAAATGGACGATTATCAAATTCACACTTTAAAAAATGGCTTGCGCATTGTTTATAAACAAGCTTTTAATACTGCTGCTTCGCACCTTGGTTTTACAATAAATGTTGGTGCCAGAGACGATGGCCAACTGCCAGGTACTGCCCATTGTTTTTAACACATGCTTTTTAAAGGTACTCAAAAACGCAAGGCCATGCAAATTATTAACCGACTAGAGGTAGTAGGTGGTGAAATGAATGCTTTTACAACCAAAGAAATTACGGTTTTGTATGCCTCTATTGTTAATGAATATACTGAAAGAGCCCTAGAATTATTAGCCGATTTGACATTCAACTCAACCTTTCCTGAAAAAGAATTACTGAAAGAGAAAAAAGTAATTACGGAAGAAATAAATATGTATTTAGACACACCAGAAGAAAATATTTATGACGAGTTTCAAGAAATGATTTTTAAAGGCCATGCCCTAGCCCCCAATATTTTAGGTACTATAGAAAGTTTAAATGAAATAAATGCTAAAAATTTAAGAAATTTTCATAGCCAATATTACCATCCCAAAAATGTGGTTTTAAGTATAAATACGAATTTGCCATTGGCTAAAATTGTAAAATGGGCAGAAAAATATACCGAAGACATCAGTTTTGGCACTTTTATAAAAACAAAAAGAAAAGCGTTTACCAAATACAAAACACAAATTGAAAGCAAGGATACAGAGCATGTGCAATGCCATGCCATACTAGGAAATGTTTGCTATAGCCATCAGAGTAAAGAGCGTTTTCCAATGTTATTATTAAATAATCTTTTAGGAGGCCCAGGAATGAATTCAAGACTTACAATTTCTATAAGAGAAAAACATGGTTACACTTATAACGTAGAAAGTGGCTACAGTGGCTTTAATGAAACAGGCATTTTTCACTGTTATCTTTCCACAGATAAAAAATATCTGAACAAAAGTGTGGACTTAGTATACAAAGAATTGAAAAAACTGAAAGAAATAAAACTCTCTAAAATACAGTTGCATCAGGCTAAAACACAGTTTAAAGGACAGATAGTTTTAGGTGAAGAGAGCAGAATGAATTTAATGCTTTTGCTAGGAAAAAACCTTGCTCAAGGCTATAAAATTGAAAGTTTACAAGAAGTTTTAAACAGAATTGATAAGATTACAGGCGAAGAAATTCAGGATATTGCCAACAATGTTTTTGACTTCGAAAAATTAAGCTATCTTGCCTATGTTTCTGAATAATTAAAAATCCCAATATGGCAGCACTACACAGACTAAAAAAGCTAATAGCGAGTGGTGAAAGTGATACTTTAGACTTCAAACAAACTATTTCAGACGCCAGTAAAATTGCTAAAACTTTAGCGGCCTTTAGCAATCATAAAGGTGGTACTTTGCTAATAGGGGTTAGAGATAATGGTAGCATAGCCGGGGTAAGAAGTGAAGACGAAAAATACATGTTAGAACTAGCTGGCACCTTTTATTGTGAACCTAAAATAAATGTTGAGTTAAAAGAACACGAAATAGACGGTAAATTAATAATTGAAGCATTAATACCTGCCGGTAATATGAAACCGTATTTTGCTAAAGACCAAGAGGGAAAATGGTTGGTATATCACCGTGTAAAAGACAGAAGTTTGCAGGCCAGTGTTGTTATGTTTCAAGTATTAAAAAAGCAAAATCGTCAAACAATCAATTTATTAGAATACAGCCTATTAGAATCCAAAATATTAAGTTTATTGAAAAGCGATGAACCAAAAGTTTTAAATTATTTAGTCAGTAGCTTGAACATTCAAAGACATCGTATAATTCACAGTTTAGCTAAATTAATTTATTTTAAAATTGTAAACACAAACTACGACCAAAAAATAGAAAGGTACGCTTTATTAAATGATTCATTAACAACAAAGTAATAAATACATAAACACATTAAATTATTTTAAATAAAAAAAATATATTAATTTTGTTTTTATACATAACATCAAAATATATTAAAAAGTTAATTTTTATATCATTATTTTTTCTTTGCTATTCTGCAAAAGGACAATCAGTAGACTTATTTTTTGGTACGGGATCAAGTCATTTTTTAGGTGATTTAGGAGGAAAACTATTTGCTGGCACAAACGATTTTCAAGACGTAGATTTTGCAAAAACGCGCTACGGACTTACAGCAGGAGTTCGTGTAAACTTTGGCCGTTATTTTACCTTAAGAGCCAATGGCTGGTATGCAAGAGTAGCTGGAGATGATAAATTTACATCCAACAAAGAAAGACGTGGTAGAAATTTAAGTTTCTTTTCTCCAATTTTAGAAGGCGATGTTTTAGCAGAAATTAATTTTGCGAAAAGTAAAAATGGCAAAGGTATTTTTTACATTTTTGGTGGCCTAGGTTTCTTTACATTTAATCCGAAAACAAAATTAAATGGCAATACTTATAACTTAAGAGATTATGGAACAGAAGGTCAATTTGCGATTGCTGGCAAATCACCTTATGCTTTGTCTTCAATATGTTTTCCTTCTGGTATTGGCTATAAATTAGCAGTTGGCAGAAAAAGTTATTTAGCATTTGAAGTTAATATGCGTAAAACGCAAACAGATTATATTGACGATGTAAGTACTAATTTTGTTGACCCTAATTTATTAATTGCAGCTAAAGGCCCTGTTGCTGCCCAACTAGCTGACAGAAATATATCTACAATTCCGGGCTTTAGTACTCCAGGTTCTATAAGAGGCGATGTAAAAAACAATGACTCTTATTTTTTCTTAGCAATAACCTATAATATTAGACTTGGAGTTGGCGCAGGAGGTATTGGATATGGAGGTAAAAGACGTGGTGGAAGAATACATGGCAAAGGCAGATGTTTTGAGTTTTAATAACTCCATTTGTTAGTTTTATTGTCGAAAGTTTCTATTGTAAATTTCAGTTGTGGTAAATAAGTATACAAATTGCTAACTGCAGCATTATAAAACACCCCTATTTTAAATCTTTCTTTCCATAATCTTATCACTTTTTCAAACCCAATAAACGCTTCAGCATACTTTAAATTTCTCTCTCTAGTGTATAGTAAACCACCTCCAACACATTCAATTAGTTTTAATTGTTTTATAAGCGGTATTTTATTAAGAATAGCACCGTTAAATCGATGGAAATAATGCGCTTCATAAAATCTTTTGATAGTACTAAATGTAGTATCTATACCTTGAAATGAATACATTGGATTAGTGAAAAATATGGGACCCGCTCGTCTTTGAAACTCATAATCTATAAGTCTTAAATCTTGGCTTGTTAAAAACTCACCAGAAATAATGCGATATCTGCTAACACCTGCCAGTCCAACTTTAAGCTCTTGTTCAGCTTTAAATTCTAAATAATCGAAATTAATTGTACTTCCCAAAATATTTAATCCCTTTTTATATATGGCTGTAATTTCTGGCCATTTGCTCCCTAATACCTGTTTTTGATAAGGCTCTCTTATATACTTTTGAAAAGGCACATAAGAAATAGAAATAGTACCATATAGTGCTTTATAATAATCAAAATCAATTGCCTTATTTGGTCCCCCGTAAAACAAATCACCCCTACTATCAAATTTATAATCGGATATTGAACGTCTGTTAGAATATTTTAGGCCATTTCCTAGATATAGTCCATTTATCAACTCTACTCTATGAAAAATAGATCCAAAATCTTCAACATAAAAATTACTACGCTTAAATATCGCTATCCATGCATCAAAAGGATTAATAATTCCAAAATCACTTCCTACTGAAATATTAATACGGCCTATATTAAAAGGATTGTATAATCTTCCAAAATTTAAAGACCCTTTTAGATCATTATTTAATACCCCAAAATTAGCTGTAGGCATTAATTCAATAGTTTTTTTATTTTTAAAAATTCTTTCATATCCTACCCAATATTGTACCCTAGGACCAGCAATATAAATTGGCAAATATGAAAATATTAAAGGTTTAAAGGTCCAGTAACGCTCATTGCTCCGCTTATAATTACCTTGACCCATCAAAAATATTTTCTTAAGTGTAATTTTATTAAAATTTCTGTCTACAGAATCTTGCCAATATTTTTGAGATTGCAGAGCTTTGGTACTATCACTTTTTCTAATAAAGGCTAACTCTGATATTGTAAAAGGCTCTTTTCGTATGAAACTCCAAAAATTAGTATCTTTCTCATAGGCTTCTACCGAAGTTGAACTAAGTTCATTGTTAAAAAACCGTTTTTTAAATTCTTGTTTAAATAGATAATCAGAATAATAAACTACCGTGCGTCCAGTATTCTTTGTTTTACCAAATTTTGCACTGTAATTAAATTCTTGCTGAGCCAAACAGTAATGACTATCTATAAATTGATATTTTTGACTCACTTCAAAAGCATCATATTCTAACATATGGTACTTGGGCATGCTGAGTTTTAAACTTACTATACAAAAACTGCTGTCCATTATGGTGAGTTCACCAGTTACCAGTGCATTACCCAGTATGCCGGGCGAAACCTTAATACGGTAATACTTTTTATCTCCTTCATAATAGGCTTTTAGCATTTTATACTTATACGCCACAATACCACTATTGCTAATGGGCGATAAAATGGGCGATTCAGATAAAGCTGGAATTTGGATTAAATTTCGATACCAATTAAAATCGCCATCAGTATGGGTTAAATAAAACAATCCATCCTTTTCGCCTCTTATATTTACACCCGTACGTTCCTCTTTTATTTTAGCAGGTGGCGCACTGTTCAATGTCATAAATATTTCAGCTATATTCATTTGAGGCACAGTTACGGTGGTGTCTTTTTTCTTTTTAGGCGTTATTTCTTCCTCCGTAGCTTTAATATAAGCTTTTACAGTATAAGCATCTGGATTACCATACAATTGCTTATTGGCAATTACTTTTCTGATAATTTCTACCGATTTGTCTTTACTTTTATTCACCACCTTTGCGCTTTCTAATTCTATCGCATTATCTTCTAAAATAATATTTTGAATAATATCTGTAGCCCTAACAGTTATTGGCATTTTAAGGGTTTTATAACCATCAAATGTAAAAACAAAAACATAGGAACCTTCTTTAATATTTACTTTATATTCTCCACTTATACTGGTACTTGTATTTAAATAAGCAAAATCTATTACTGATACATTTACCAGCGCTATTGGCTCTAAATTAGCATTTGTTACAATTCCTTTTACAAAAATATCTTGTGCTTTAGAAATATTAATTCTAAAAACAATTAAAAAACAAATAATGAATGGTACTTTTCTATACATTAATTGAATACTTAAAACAAACTAACGCAAAATAGCTTTAATTTGTTACAATAAATCGATAAATTTTATATTTTAGCTAATGAAAGTTTTTAAATTCTCAATAAAAAGCAATAATTGTTCAATTGATTTTTAAAGGCTTTATTAAAACAGAAATTTTTGCATTAAAAAAGAAATAACTTTTTTACAATTTAATCTTTTAACACTTTAACAAAAAATGTAATTTGTTTTAAGTTTATTTGTCATTATTAAGTCATAATTTTTATTATTTTTATTTGGGGGGTAAAACACTTAATATTGTATTAACATAAAATATATAAAAATTAAATCATGAAAAATCAATTTATTTACACATTTGCTATTGCTACTATCCTTTTATTTTCCTGTAAAGATAAAACTGAAGACACAAATACGAGTCTAGATACCACACCACAATGGGAGTCGAATGTAACAAGTTCAGATATTCGAAAACACTTTGATCTTCAAGCCATAACTGGGACTTCTACTACAATTTCTTCTGCCACAGGAGGAACCGTTACTATTAATGGCTTTTCTGCTACGGTTCCTGCAGATGCTTTTGCTAATCAAGATGGAAGTCCATACAATGGAAATGTTAAGTTAAGTATATCTATTATTACCAACTCTGAAGGTATGTTAAAAAGCGGAATTACAAATGTTAATGACAGTGGCGATTTATTAATTTCTGCTGGTATGTTTAAATTAGACGCCTTAAATGAAACTAATAATAAATTAAAACTAAGACCAGGTATAAAATTTGGTTCAGAAATTCCTGGCTTTGATTTGAATAATAAAGTATTTGAAGGTGTTGCAGCTGCAGGTAATAATAAAGTAGTTTGGGAAGAATGGGATAGCACAAATATTAAACGTGGAAATAATACATTTATATTTGGGTTAGACAAGTTATTTACTTGGTGCAATTTAGATAGATATATGAATGAAAAACCTTTAACAGATATTACCATTACCACACCAGCGGGTTATACTAATAAAAATACCGAATGTTTTATAAAATATACTGGCGAAAATGCAACAGCGTATATTCCTGCCAATAGCACTCTTAAAGCTTTTTCTACACAAGGTGGATTTTATAAAGTAGTTGTTGGTAGAGCTGCCAAAATACTATGTTTTTCCAAGAGAGATGGTAAATTTTATTATGAAATTAAAACCATTGCAGCCATAGCTGCAAATCAAACATTGGCAATGACAAACTTGGTAGAAACAACAGAAGCCAATTTAAATATTGTCATTTCAAGTTTTTAGTATTATTTTTTAAAATAATTTATCCCCTTTGGAAGGCAAGTTTTGCAACCAAAGGGGATTTTTTTATTATAACTTTTTTAAAATACTAATATTTTGATGCTTATAATTGTGCAAAGTATTTGCTGAAATACTATATCAAAGGAAGAAAAAAGAATGAAAAATAGAATTTGTAAATTATTTAATATTCAATACCCAATAATACAAGCAGGTATGATATGGTGCAGCGGATGGAAATTGGCCTCTACTGTTAGTAATGCCGGAGGTTTAGGCCTTATTGGCAGTGGCAGCATGTATCCTGAGGTATTAAGAGATCATATTCAAAAATGCAAAGCCGCTACTAATAAACCATTTGGTGTAAATGTGCCTTTGCTATATCCCAATATAGAAGAACATATATCCATTATTATACAAGAAGGTGTAAAAATAGTATTTACTAGTGCCGGCAATCCTGCCACTTGGACCAAGCATTTAAAAGATAATGGCATTACTGTTGTGCATGTAATAGCCAATACAAAGTTTGCTAAAAAATGTGAACAAAGCGGAGTAGATGCCATAGTGGCCGAAGGTTTTGAAGCTGGAGGACATAACGGAAGAGAAGAAACAACTACTCTATGTCTAATACCTATAATAAAAAAAGTATGTAAATTGCCCTTAATTGCCGCAGGTGGTATAGGTAGTGGACAGGCTATGGCAGCTGCCATGTGCTTAGGTGCCGATGCAGTGCAGGTTGGTAGCGCATTTGCTGCCACAATAGAAAGCAGTGCACATCAGAATTTTAAAAATAAAATAATAACATTAAATGATGGTGATACAGAACTTTCTTTAAAAGCATTGACCCCAGTTCGTTTAATTAAAAATGAGTTTTATGACCTTGTGAAACAAGCAGAAAACAAATGTGAAAGTAAAGAAAAATTAGAAGAAATATTAGGAAGAGGAAGAGCCAAAAAAGGTATGTTTGAAGGCGATATGGAAAATGGTGAACTAGAGATAGGTCAAATAGCAGCAACGATAAAAGAAATACTTCCGGCAGCAATAGTATTTGAGAATATAGTAAATGCATACAATGATGTAATTGGAAACTTAGATTTTATGTAATACTAAATTACCTCTAAAATAGCGACATATAATTATTCTTAAAAGTGTACAAATTTTTGAAATAAAATTTTATTTACGGATTATAAAAAAATTTCAAGAAGAAAAGAATTGTTTATTCAACTAATATTGAATATGTTTGCGTATAAAATAAACTTAAAATGAAAATCAAAATAACATTAATTTTTCTAACTCTATTTTTAGTCTTAAGCTTAGATGCTCAATCTCCAAATAGCTTTAATTACCAAGCTGTGGTTAGAAACGCAAGTGGTGTGGCAGTAGCCAATCAATTAGTTGCACTCAAATTCACAATTAGAGAAGGTACTCCAACTGGTACAACAATTTATCAAGAAACACATTCTAAAACCACTAATAGTCTTGGTCTGGTTGCTGCAATTGTAGGTACAGGAACAATAGTTAATGGCGCTTACCCAACAATTACACAATTAGCTACAGGTGTTAAATATTTTCAAGTAGAGGTAGACCCAACAGGAGCTAGTAGCTATATAGATATGGGCACTACCCAAATAGTAAGCGTAATGTATGCTAATTTTGCCAATGGCTCTGCCACAGCAAATGGCTTAAGTTCTTCTGCATCAATTACACCATCTCAAATAGCTGTTTCTGGAGCTGCCAATGGCCAAGTATTGAAATTCAATGGTACTACTTGGACTCCAAGCAACGATGTAGGTGGTGGAAGCGACAACTGGGGAACACAAACTGTAAATACTGATGCTACTTTATCAGGTAATGGCACCTCCGGAAATACTCTAAAAATTGGACAAAATGGTGCAGCCTCTGGCAATGTTTTAAAATGGAATGGCACAGCTTGGGCGCCTGCTACAGATAATGGCTCAACTTATACTGGAGGCACTGGTGTTACTATTTCAGGAAGCAATGTAATTAGTATTCCTTGGACATTGAACGGAAATAATATTTACAATAATAATACAGATAATACAGGTATAGGAAATACTGCTCCAACAGAAAAATTAGATGTATTTTCTAACACAACTAGTAATACTGTATTATCTCGCACAGGTTTATCTACTGGCTTTGCTTCATTAAAGGTTTTAAACGCAAACTCATCAAGTGCTGAATTAACTAAATATAGTTCGGCTTCTACTGGCACCGTAAATACTTGGCCAGTTTCAAATTTAGCATTATTAAACAACGGAGGTTCTGGTGCTTTAATGTTAAATTCAATAGACTCTATTGGATTTGCCACAAATTCGAGAAATGTACTTACAATCAGAAAGTCAGGCGAAATGATGGTTAATGGTTCTAATACAAATGCTAATACAGGCTATTTAACTATTTTTCAACCAACGTATAGTTCATCTAAACCAACATTAGAAATAGTTGGCCCAAATGCCTTTATTGCTTTTAAAAATTCAGGCTTACTAAAAAGTTCAATACAATCTTTTAATGATAATTTAATTTTAAATGCCACAGCTGGTCATTTAAAATTGCATACTAACTCAATAGAAAGAATGCATATAGATTACACTTCTGGTGCAGTAGGTATTAATACTAATGCTCCATTTTCTAAATTGCATGTATTAGGCTCTGGTCCAAATAGCTATAAAAATTCTGGTTTTACTTTTAATGCTGCAATATATGGATATTGTGATACAACAACTACCACTAATAATTTTTCTGCAGGTATAATAGGACAGGCAAAGGGTTCAGCTAATTTAAATGCAGGTCTAGTAGGTTTGGGAGGATATAATGCATCATTTAATGTTGCTGGTCTATTTTTATCTAGACAATCTTTAAGTGGAACAAATAGGAATTATGGAACATACACAAGTGTTTTAGGCGGTAATGCGTTTACTATTGGACATTTTTTAAATGTTGAAGCATCTACGAATTCAATAAGTGGTACTTATGGTTCATACAATTTAATTGCAGGAACCGCAGATGCAAATGTATTCGGAGGTTATTTTGATGCCGATGCTACCAACAGCGCAGATAATTTGGGTATTTATGCTAGAGCTTCCAATGGAGCAAATAATATTGCTGGTTATTTTGAAGGCGATGTAGAGGTTTTAGGAAATTTAAGTAAAAGTGGTGGTACATTTAAAATAGACCATCCTCAAGATCCTGCAAATAAATACCTTATTCACAGCTTTGTAGAAAGCCCAGAAATGATGAATATTTATAATGGTTTAATTACAACAGATGCTAATGGTTTTGCCTTAGTTACACTTCCTTCCTATTTTCAATCATTAAATATAGATTTTAGATATCAATTAACGATTTTAGGAAGTCAATTTGCTCAAGCTATTATTATTAAAAAAATAGAAGGTAATCAGTTTACAATTCAAACAAATTTGCCAAATATTGAAGTAAGTTGGCAGGTAACTGGTGTCAGGAACGATGCCTGGGCAAAAGCCAATCCAATAATTCCTGAAAAAACTAAAGCTGATAAAGATAAAGGCAAATACCTAACTCCCGAATTATTTGGACAACCAAAAACTCAAAGTATAATGTTGCCTAAAACTACTGGAACAAAAATTCCAAATTAATAATTATTAAACTTTATTTAAAATGAAAAAAATATTTTTAATTATTGGTTTAAGCTGGTTTACAGCCAATGCACAAAGTATAGAGCGCAGTGTAATTGCAAGTGGAGGAAATGCCTTTAAAAATACAAATTATAGTGTCGATTGGACCATTGGTGAAACTGTTATAGCCACTGGTAGTTCAGTCAATAATTTACTATCACAAGGATTTCACCAGTCGTATCTGAATCAAAGTGACTTAACCAAAACTTTCATTGGAGGCTTATCCTGTTACCCTAATCCTACAGAAAATTATTTGCAATTTAGCCTTTTAAATGGGCAATCAATAGCACAAATTACCATATTAGATTGCAACGGGAAAATAGCCTTAAGTGAAACTTGGAACACCCAAGCCTCCTATATTATGGATATTAGTAATTTATCTGCTGGAATATATAATGCTCAAATAAAAATAGGAAATAGTATTAATATTATTAGAATTTGTAAATTGTAGAAAGTTTGTAAAAAAATAGGACGTCCACTAATTTCAAATAAATTATTTCACTAATATAAATTTTCCTTTTTCAAAAATTCAATCAATCCTTTGAAATAAACTGCTTGGTCATCGTACATGCACATGTGGCTGCCATTGGGGCATAATAAAAATTGTGCGTTTGGCATTTGAGTACTCATCCATTTCATATATTCAGGGTCCATGGTATCATACTTTGCGCCTATCACCAATGCAGATACATTGATGTTTTTTAATTCTTTACTTACATCCCAATTTGTTAATTTACCAGCAATACCAAACTCGCTTGGCCCTTGCATTATAGTATATAATGAATTATTAATTTTATTAAATGAACGTTTTACAGGTTCTGGATATTGTGGTAATCTACAAATATGTTGCGAATAAAAATACTTCTCTAGAATAGGCATATAACGGGAATTTTTAAAGTCGCCCTTTTTTTCCATAACCCGAATGCTATCTAATATTTCGGGATTCATTTGTTTAGACAGAACATCATTGGCATATTGGCCATATTTGAGACAATTAGCCATCATATTAGATATAATTAAACCTTTAATATTTTCTTGGTATTTTAAGGCGTATTGCATAGCTAAAACACCTCCCCATGAGTGTCCGAGTAAATAAAAATTCTGCTTATTAAGTTTTAATGCTATTCTTACCTGCTCAAGTTCTTCTACATATCTTGGTAAACTGTAAAATGAAGTATCGTTTGGATTATCAGAATTACCACTAGCTAATTGATCGTAATAAATAAATTCAATACCTTCTTTTGGAAAAAAACTTTCAAAACATTCAAAATATTCATGCGTACAACCAGGACCACCATTTAAAAGAAGTACTTTTATTTTAGGGTTATTTCCTATGCGCTTGGTCCAAACTTTATATTTTCCCTTGGGTGTTTCTATATCTATCATTTTAATTCCACCTGTTTGAATGCCTGTATCTTGCAATTCAAAATAATTATTGGAAATATCAGTTTGTTTTTTAGCATTGGAATTGCAGGCCAATAGAAAAATAAATAAACTAAAATGTGTAAGAGATTTAATATTCATGCCTTCAAAGATAACTATAGAAATTAATAGTAAATTTTCAATAGTATACTTTTATCTGATTGATCAATGTATTTTTCAAGAGTATTAAAAAATAATTTATTTACCATAGGGCAACCTAAGCTATTGCAAATAGAAGTATTTTGTTCATAGAAAGGAACACTCTCAAAATGATGCAGTACAATATTTCTTTCAAAAGCCTTATTATTAGTTTTGTCTAATCCTATTAGCTTAAAAGCCTTACCAAATTGCCCAATGTATGAATAATCAATACTGTATTTTCCTAAAGAGGTGGCATTAGAATTTGGAATATTGCTAAACATCAATTGATCTTCATTATCTGTTTCAGAGCCGCAACCATGGGCTACTAATCCCTTTTCTAAAACTTTATTATTTAATAAATCAAATATGTAAAATCTATTTTTACCCGACATTATTTTCATATCAATAAGAAAAACAATCTTATTATTATAGTTAGAATATTGACTAATAAACTGTTTTAACGAATCGATATGTTTTTGAAATTTTTGATTATTTTTCTGAACACGAACAATACTTTCATTTGGCCTATTAAAAAAAGGAGTATAGGTTTTATTAGGTTGGTATTTTATATAATAAAATAGGCCAGAAACTAGAATCATTAATAAAAATAGAACAAGTAATAATAGTAGCTTTTTTTTCATTAACGTACAAAAATACGAATACAAAATTACAACTTTTTTTTGCGCCATTTTCCCTTTGGTATCATTAATTTTATTTTGAAATAGAAACTTATTAATTTACAATAATCAAAAAAAAGTATTTGCTTTGCACTAATTATAAATATGCTTACCAAAGAACAAATAGCCAATCGTATTGCGCAAGAATTAAAGGATGGATTTTATGTTAATTTAGGCATTGGCATTCCAACGTTGGTAGCCAATTATATTCCTGAAGGTATTGAGGTAGTTTTACAATCTGAAAATGGCTTATTAGGCATGGGTCCTTTCCCTTTTGAAGGGGAGGAAAAATACAGATTTAATAAATGCTGGTAAACAAACAATTACCACTGTTGCAGGCTCTGCTTTTTTTGATAGTGCACTAAGTTTTGGCATGATACGCGCAGGCAAAGTAGATTTAACTGTTTTAGGCGCAATGGAAGTAAATGATAGAGGTGATATTGCCAATTGGAAAATTCCTGGCAAAATGGTAAAAGGTATGGGTGGCGCTATGGATTTAGTAGCTAGTGCTAAAAACATAATTGTAGCTATGCAGCATGTAAACAAAGCAGGCGAAAGTAAATTATTAAAAGAATGCTCATTGCCTATTACGGGCATTGGTTGTGTCAAAAAGGTGGTAACAGAATTGGGTGTTTTTAATATCAATGAAAATGGCTTTGAACTAATAGAAATTGCACCAAATGTAACTGTAGAAGATATAAAAGCTAAAACAGAAGGTAGATTGATAATTAGCGACAAACTAATTACAATGGTATTATTATCAGTCTACTAAAACTTCCCAACCAATTTAATATTCAATCGTCTTCCAGTTAAATAATTGGGTACACCATACGTATTATTTTGAAAATCTTTAATCCAAATAAAGCCTATTACATTGTTAATTTGTAGCAAATTATAAACATCTACCCCAAGCCACAAGGTTTCTATTTTTCGTTTACCTAAGTGTTTTTGGGCATACTTTAATTGCTTGGCTCCTACACCTCCTAACAATATCTTACTAAATCCAATATCTACTCTGCGGTATGTTGGAATTGTATTACCTTCTTTATACCTTGCAGTGCCTCCTAAATAGTATGGCAAACCACTACCAAAATTTAATAATAAATTCATTCTATAATCAGGATTTTTATTAAGCTCATCTTGAAAAAACACTGATGCACTTACTCTCTTATCTGTAGGTCGTCTTAAATAAGGCGATTCTACTATTACATTTCCATTCTCTACATACGTAATTTTTTCGTCTGTTTTAAGAATACTCACACTTGCCCAACTTTCTATATTTTTAATAAATTCTCCATTTATTCTAAAATCACCACCAGTGGCAAAGCCCTTAGCACTATTGGCTGCATAATAACGTATTCTTACATTATCTAAAACATAAGGCACTAAATAATCTAATTGCTTGTAATAAGCTTCAGCAGAAAACTTAAAAGGACGTCCCCATTTCTTAAAACTTACTTCGTATCCTCCAACATAATGTATGCTGCGTTGTGCCTTTAAATTGGTATTAATTTGACCATCAAAATTCCGCATTTCTCTGTAAAATGGCGCTTGATAGTAATACCCAAAAGCAAACTTTAACAATACTAAATTCTTTTTTAAATAGTCGTTTTCATCAATAGTGTCTTTTTTTAACCGTGCGTTAAAACCTTTATTAGGTTCATAATATAACTGAGCCCTTGGTGATATTACCGTTTGATTATTTAATGAGGCATGTAAAACTCTTGTTCCTACCGTCAAATTACACTGATTGTATTTGCCCATTCCCTTTTGGTATTGAACAAAACCACTGATTTTATGATTGGTAATATTGGTTTTAGATTTTATATATTCATTTAAATAAAGATTTTTACCACTTTGCCCAAATGGATAAATATTATAATCACTGCTATCGCTGTAGCGCCATTCTTTAAATTTATCTGCAATATTTTCTACTTGATATTTAGCTCCCCAAAGTATACGTGCATTGTGTTTTTGCACTTTTAATTTTTTATACCCTTGGTGGGCAAAATTAGCTACAATAAAATACAAATCGTTGCGCGCATGGTTAATAAAATAGCCGTAGCCTAATAAATTTTTGGCATCGCCAAAACTGCTTGAGCCTAAATTATTATCAACCTCTTTAATGTCATACAATCCTTCTATATCATAATGCTCGCTTTCTTGCGAAACATACCCAGAGGCTACAAATTTAAGTTCGGTAGTTCTAGTACTAAAAATATAACTTAAACCAGCCATACCGCTGTTGTAATCCATTATTTCTTGCCCTTCAAAACCAATATTTAATTGCAAAGCCCTTTGCAAAGTGCCAAAAGTTGTTTTTTGAAACTCGGGTTCAAATCTGTATCTATTTTGAGCCGCATTAAATAATAATTCTATTCTATTTCTGGGGTTTAAATAGTAAGTCAATAACGATTGGAAATCACTAAATCTTGATTTGTACAAACCTTGCGCGTCCATAGAATTTAATACATTTTTATTCCCTCTGTATCTAGCACCCAATAAATAAGTAAACTTTGTTTTTTGACTATTGGTTCCAATAATTGGTTTTTTCTTTACGCCTTGCATAAAAAAAGAAGCACCCAACATACCCACTTGAGCACCTACACTAAAAGAATCTGGTTTTCTATAATTTACATCCAATACAGAAGATAATTTGTCGCCATAGCGTGCTTCAAATCCTCCAGAAGAAAATTTTAAACTGCTCACTAAATCTCCATTTATAAAACTTAAACCCTCTTGTTGTCCACTTCTAATAAGTTGAGGACGGTATATTTCTATATCATTTACATATATTAAATTTTCATCATAGCTACCGCCTCTTACATTGTATTGCGAGCTCAACTCATTGCCACTGCTTACACCAGGTAAGGTTTTAATAATATCTAAAAAATCGCCTGTTACACTCGGTGTAGCCGCTAATGGTTTTATTTTTAAAACTAAAACACCACCATCATCATTTTTACCTTTTACCTGTCCTGTTAGTGTTAAGCCAAAATCATTATTACTTAAAGCTACTTGGATACTATACTCTGTATTATCTAGAGTAGGAATAGAAACTACTTTTTTAGGATAATTGGCCTTAAAAAAAGTTAAAGTATTGTTTTTCCCTTCAATATATGGCACCTTAAAACTACCCAAACTATCGGAGTAATAAATTATAGTCGACTTATTATTTACTATTTTAACATTGGCTAAATATTGATTTGAATCATTTAAAACTTTACCAGAAATAAAACTTTGCGCAAATGCACTTTGCGACATTAAAAATAAACAAATTAAATTAATTACTGATTTCAAATAGATTCTTTATTTGGCGTAATAA
>JABMMZ010000079.1 GCA_013205405.1 Bacteroidota bacterium
AATAAAAGATTAATAGGAGAGGCCAATAATGAGCAGTTAAATATCTTAAAACAAAGCGAAAAAGAATTAGCAGAAAATGTTATGATTGTTGATTTAGTGCGCAATGATTTAACTAAAGTATGTAAAACAGGGACGATAAAAGTAGAAGAACTTTGTGGAACTTACGCTTTTTCTAAAGTAAATCAAATGATAAGTACTGTTACGGGTCAATTGCAAGAAAAAGAATCTTTCTTTGAAATAATGCAAGCTTTGTTTCCTATGGGTAGCATGACAGGAGCGCCCAAAATAGAAGTTATTAAAAACATAGAATTATTTGAACAAACCAAAAGAGGCTTGTATAGCGGTTGTGTCGGTTATATTATGCCAAATAAAGATTTTGATTTTAATGTAGTTATCAGAACATTAGTAATTGAAGAAAATCAAATTCATTTTCATGTTGGTGGTGCCATTACATTCGATTCTGAGGCAGAAAAAGAATTCGAAGAATGTTTATTAAAAGGTAATAGTATTACCGATTTATTTGAAGAATAATTTCTTCATAAAAATTTAACCATTGCTTGGCTACTACTTTATTGTCATAAACAGATTTCATTAACTCTTGACCAGCTAGTGCTATTTTATTTCTTAAACTAATATCGCTTAAAAGCAATAATATTGCTTCCGCCATTTCCTTTTCAGTATCTGCAATAAGGCAATGTTCATAATGTTTTATAAGTAAACCCTGAGCCCCAGTTGTGGTGGTAATTACTGCCTTGCCTTGCATCATGGCTTCAATGGTTTTTATGCGGATACCACTGCCACTTTTAAGCGGAACAACTAATATACTTTTACCTCCTATAAAATTTTCTAAATCGGCTACTTCGCCTACTATTTCTATGTTTTCAGATTGGAATTGACTAAATTCTAAGGGCATTTTTTTACCAGCCACATAAAATTTAGCCAGTTTGTTTTTTGCCACTACCAACGGAAATATTTTTTGAATAAACCATTGCATAGCTTCAATATTTGGCATCCATTCCATTGAACCTATATGGTAAATGGAATTATTATCTAAAGGAACAGGTACCATAGGCTTAACATCATAGCCACTTGGTATTGTTTTAATAATGGAACATGTTTTCCATTCATTTAAGGTATCTTCATCTGTTTTTGCAATAGTTGAGATGTATTTGAAACCACTAGTTATTTCTTTTTCAAATTTCTTTAGTCTTTTAGCTAATAATTTTAAGTACAATTTTTTGAAAATATTGGGCTCGTTTTGTGCTAAGCGTTCCCATATTTGAAATTCAATATTATGTTGTCTTAGAACTAATGCTGGTCCATCACCCACCTTGGTGTCATAAGTAATAGTAGCAGAACTGTATTCTAAAAGGGAATTAATGGCTAGTAAATATTTCCCCACAAATAAGCCTTCAAAATGAATGATGTCATATTTTTTAGCCTCTATTCTCGCAACAAGTATTTGCTCGAATTTTTGATTGTAAAAACGTTCAATGTTGTATGATTTATTTGAAAACAAATTGAAAAAAGCATCAAACGGATTAATATTGGTGTTAATTTCAAAATCGACATAGCTTTTTAAAAATGGCATTTTTTGTTTGGCTATGTCCGTTTCAATAAAATGTTTGTGAGTATTTAAGGTAATAAAATCTACCTCACATCCTATTTCCGCTATGCCTTTTAGCATATTGAAAGTAGCAATAGCACCTCCATCGTGGAGCGGATATGGAACGCGACTGCCTATTACCAATACTTTCATACTGTGCACAAAAGTAAGTACAATTAAATTTTATTAAAAATATTTTGTAATCAGAAAAATTTCTCTAAATTTGCGGTCCTTTAAAAAAGTAAAATGGCTAACCATAAATCATCAATAAAAAGAATTAGACAAACGGAAGTTAAAAACGAACGTAACCGTTACCAGCATAAAACAACAAGAAATTTGGTAAGAAAACTGCGTGAAACTACCGATAAAACTGTTGCTACAGGCTTATTTTCAGAAACTATTAGCATGTTAGATAAATTAGCTAAAAGAAACATTATTCATAAAAACAAAGCCTCAAACTTAAAATCTAGTTTAACAATGCACGTAAATAGCTTGAAATAAGCTTTTTAGTACAATTATATGACGAGCCTCCCGAAAGGGGGGCTTTTTTTTGCATAAAAAAACTGGATTTTTTTGTACAAATCCAGTTTGTATTTTATCCTTAGATAATAAAGGCCAAATGATTAGTAGCTAACCATCTTTCAGCATCTAAAGCCGCCATACAACCACTGCCTGCAGCG
>JABMMZ010000080.1 GCA_013205405.1 Bacteroidota bacterium
ATACCATAAGCTATAATTGGCATTAAAACTAAGCTATCACCCGCACAAACAAACGTATCTTTTCCAAAAGCCAATTCTACATCTAATACAGGGGGGATAATAACAGTATCTTGATAAATGGTTGGACAGTTGTAGCGCGGATTTACAATATTGTGGGTAATAATGTATTTTCCACCTCTTTTAAATTTAACACTGTCCTTTTTTATAAAGCTTTTTTTATAAATAATGCCACTATTTGTGCTATCACGAATAGTCCATTCATAAGTATATTTTTCGCCATTAACAGTATCTATTGGAAAAGCCTGAAATCTGAAATTGCCGCAATCTAAAATATCATATTGGCGTGTACTTCTTGCTTTTGGTTTTACCGTAACATTAAAACCTTTTACAGTTAAAGCTGGTCGAGGACAATTATCATCTTTTACAGTAACAGTAAAAGTATATGCATTAGGCCTTGTATCACCAATTTTAGTTTGCCAACAAAATTCACCTTGTTTTTCTCTAGCAGTTGGGTCTACTATTCTGAAAGTTGCACCTGGGATACCGAAATTCCAGGTCATAGTTACAGTATCAGCTCTTTTTTGATTAGGTAAATAGGGTTCATCTTTACTATCAACTTTAAAACAAATTTTATTTCCTTCGCAAACTAGCCACTTATTAGTGCCAATGATTTGGGGAGGATTATTATCTGCGCATGTTTTTACAACAAGCATCATATCTCTCCTTGTAATGCCTATCAGAATCCATTTCTTTGTTGCAGAATCTTTTCGATATTCGCTAATTTCTAAAACTACAGGACCAGCTTCGTCACAATTGGTAGGTGTAAAAACAATATCACCAGTTAGTTCATCAAAGTAAAAGCCACGTGGTGGTTTAGCATTAGGCAAAGCTTTACAATCTACTTTTCCAGGATTAGGTGGACAAAAAGGAGTCATAGGAATTTTAGCAGTAAAAGGCGAATTTTTTAAGATGTTAACACCTTTGGCTTTTAAGGTTTCACCTAAAGCATATCCAAGACTATCGCCATCAACCTTATCACTAACGCCATTGTTGAATGTAAATGGTTGGTTGCAACAGATATAAGAAACAGGTGGAGTGGTAAGTTGAGGGCTATTATTACACTTATTCTTTGTTTTTAACACATTGCAAATGTCTAACATCGTTTCAGTATAGAAATTTTCATAAGGTTGGGTAGTAATTAATTCGTCTCTACAACATTGATTAGATGCAAAATATACTTTGCAGCATCCATTACTCTTAAAAGTATTATAAGGACTTGTGTTAAAATCTACAGTACATTCAAAAGTATGTTCTTCAACACCTTCGCTCGACATTTGATTTTGGGGATTGCATGGATTAGAACCTCCACTACAAGTTGGTGTAATATCTCTGATAGAAGTTCTAGTAACACTTACAGTATAACTTTGATTGTTACAATACATAGTAATACTGCTAAAATACAAAGGAATACCTTGACATTGTCTATAAATTTTAGTGATAATTTTATATTTGCCAGGAGAAATACAAACATATTCAATATCACTCCCCATCATATGATCAGCTTTTAGTGGGTTAACTAAAGCTAAACAAAAGATGAAAAATAGTAATTTGAACGGCATTTTTAGAATCATCAAATATACAAACACTTTTTTACTTATTTTCGTTGCCTAGATATGAGAATAAAATTTGTAAAATTATTAACGCTATTATTTGTTATTGCTTTATTTGGTGCCTGTAAAGCTAAAAGCTGCGACACAGATACCAATGTAAATGAAAAAAAGAAAATGAAAACCAGTGGTTCGCTTTTTTCTAAAAAAGAAAGAAAGCGAATGAAAAGGTAGTTTGGTTTAGAATTTATCCGTTTTTAAATGATTGATGAAGTCCAATTACTAAACCTATTTTGTGTTGAGCAAATGTTCTATAATCGTTGTTCAGCCTTTGGTTAATGCTAAAATTGTAATTCAATCCAATATATTCTGTAATTCTAAAAACTAAGCCACCACCAAAATGCATAGAAGTGCAGAAATGCGAATTGCTTTTAAATTTAAAATTTTTATCTAAATAATCTATTAAGTAGCCTATTTTAAAGTATGGTGTTACTTGATTGATAGAAATTTTTTTTTGACTATTTACTACTGGTAAATGAAAAATTAAATTTCCCCTTAAGCGTATAAAATTAGATTTTTCATAAGCTTCAAATCTAGTATCTAGATTATTATAAGCCCCAATACCTATACCATAGCTATAACTAAAAAAATTTGGGAGATTAGAATTTCTTGATGGCTTAAAAATTGATTTAATTTTTTCGATTTCACTTACCCAACTTGTCATATTGTTAGCGTTGGTTTTATTGGCTAAAAATGGCTCATTAAATTGTATAAAACTTTGACTAATAGAAATACTTTTTCTGCTAAAAAATTGCGCTTTTAAGGGGATGTAAATAAATAGCAATATAGAAAATAAATATCTCAAAATTTAAGTTTTGAAAGCTCCCTTTGAATATCTTTTTGTTTTATATCATCGCGTTTATCAAAAGCTTTTTTACCTTTACCTACACCAATATCTAATTTTAAAAAGCCCCTGTCGTTTGCGTATAATTTTAAAGGAAATATTGCTGTACCTTTATCTTTTAGTTTACTAATAATTTTTTTAATTTCAGATTTATTGAGCAGTAGTTTTCTAAACCTCATTGGGTCGTGGTTATTATAACTGCCTTGCTTAAACTCACTAATATGCATGTTACGAATTAATATTTCGTTATTTTCTAAAATACAAAATGCATCGCTAATATTAGCATTTCCAGATCTGATGCTTTTTACCTCGGTGCCATTAAGTACCAATCCAGCTGTAAATTTAGATTCAACATGGTATTCGAAATTTGCTTTCCTATTTACTATATTTAAGGTTTTAGTAGTCAATTATTTTCAAGACTTTCAAAAAGCAAATTTAGCTTTTCTTTTTTGATAATTTTTTGTCCTGTACTGCATTCTGCAATTATTCTATTACCAACTTTGGCAATTACGGAGCAATTTATTATATTTTTTTCTAATTGGTAAATAGTAGCAGTAAAATTTACCTCTTGACCCAAAAGGGCAGGAGAATGGTGCGTAATATTTAAAAAAGTGCCAATTCCTTCCTCATCATTTTCTTTCATTTCTAGAACAAACAAACGGCTACTCCATTCTGCATCCCTGCCTAATGCAAATGTGCCATAAACTTTATGTACGGTGCCATCTTCAAATCTTGCTAAATCAATTTCATTAACAGTTTTAGAAAATTTTTTAACATCGCCTAAGGAGAATTTAGAATTCATAGCTGGAAGCAAAAGTAAGAAAATAATATTAACTTCTTATCGCTTCTACAGGCACCAAACTGCTAGCACGCTTAGCTGGAATTATGCCAGCAAGTAGGCCAATAATTGATGCAAAAGTAATGCCCATCAAGCAGTTGTTGAGTGTTAATACTATTTTAAAAGTGGAATCCATAAAATTTTCTAATACAAAATTACCACCAACAGCCATGCCCCAAGTAAATAATATACCTACGATACCCCCTAAAATACTTAAAACTACTGCTTCGGTTAAAAATTGTAAAAGTATAAATTCGTTCTTTGCACCTAGAGATTTTTGAATACCTATTTGACTGGTACGTTCTTTTACAGAAACAAACATAATATTGGCAACGCCAAATCCACCAACTAATAAGGAGAACATGCCAATTATTAATCCAAATATTTTTACCGAACCAAAAAATTCAGAAATTGAATCGCTTAAAAAAGAAATTTTATTCAATGCAAAATTATCATCTTGTACTGGTTTTAATCTTCTAATAGAACGCATACTTCCTTTTAATTCGTTGGTTAATTCATCAATACTTATATTGTCTTTGGCTTTAATAATTAAGTTGGTATTGTCGTTTTTGCCAGCGGCATATTGTAAAAATTTGATAGGAACTATAATATTGTCATCAAAGTCGATATTTATTATATTGTCACCTTGATTTTTGAGTACACCAATCACTTTAACCTGTTTGCTAAAGGCAGTAAAGGTGTTGCCCTCTATTTTCGTTTCACCAGGAAATAAGCCGTTGGCAACATTTGCGCCTAATATGGCTACTGCAGTACCATGATTATCCTCTAATTCATTAAAAAATCTTCCTTCTGTAATATCTAGTGCTTGAATTTGAGAAAAATCAGACGTATAGCCATTGACATTCACATTTTCAACACTATTTTTGTCTGCTTTTAAGTTGCTTCTTTCATTGCTTGTAAATGATATAGCATCAATTAAATTATTGATAGGTTGTTTTTTTAGGTCTTTAATTTCAATTAATTGAGCCGAAGGTCGGTTAACATATTTCCACCAAGGGTAATCATTGCTTCCAGCCACCCATTCCCATTTATCTACATAAACAACATTTTTGCCCAAACTTTGAACACTGCTTTTAATATTTTTTTCTAATGAATCTACTAATGTGAAAACGATAACTATTGCAAAAATACCAATACTAATGCCTAATACCGAAAGAAAACTGCGCAATTTATTACTAGCCAAAGAATTGAGTGCCATAGTAATACTCTCCTTAAATAATCTTACTGATAATCTAAATTTCATTTAATATTCAACATTAATTAAATTTTAGTGGAGGTGTTTTTTTATTTCGATTAAACTAAAGAATTTTACTCTAAAAATGAGATTAGTATTTAATAAATTTAAAAACGTATAATTGATTATCCTTTAATATTTTTATAATATAGATACCTTTTAATAAGCCATCTATATTGATGCTATTATTTAAATTCTCAAGGCTGTTAGTACTAATTTCTTTGCCATCTGTAGAATATATAGTAAATATATACAATCCATCTGTTTGAATATTTAAAAATGAATTAGCAGGATTAGGGAAAATGACAACATTTTGGTTTTTATTAAATGCATTAATGCCTGCATATTGAAGAGCGCTTTTAATTGCTTCATAAGCATTTATAATGCCATATCCATATTGATTATTGGGCACAGATCCAGTATTTGAATTAATTGTTGCAGTGGTGTTTAATATAGTGCGTATTTGCAGAGCGGTTAAATTAGGATTGGCTTGCAAAATAAGGGCCACAATACCACAAACATGGGGTGATGCCATAGATGTACCATTAAAAGTAGTCCAATAGTTAGTGTCGCCTCTAAACGCGGTTTTTAATACAGTTCTATCTAGCATCCAACTTTCAAATTGTGTATTATTTATTGCAGAAGGAACATCAAAGCCTGGTGCAGAAATGTCTGGCTTTATCCTGCCATCTGCTGTAGGACCTTTACTGCTGAATTTTGTAATATTACCAGGTAATACATAGCTACTATCATTTTGAAGTTTCCCTTTTACATTTATGTAAGCACTGCGAGCGGCAAGCGCACCTACTGAAATAACAGCAGTAGATGTTCCTCCATTTTCGCTATTCGTATAATCCGTATTGCCTGCTGTATAAGTGTTGCTAAAATCAAATTTACCCACTTTATTTCTAAATGAGCCGCTTGTCCAAGTTTTTGCAGCACCACTATTCCAACCATGAACAATAGAGTTGGAAGAGGTAATACTTAAAGATATTATATATTTTTTAGTATTTGGTTGGTTCGCCATAATTGTAATATTGGGTTTTTGGTTGAGTGCATTAGAATTTGCACAAGTTAAAGAGATTTTAAAATTATTGCTATCAGCCAATATATTAAAATTATTGCTTGTATTACTCAAACTACTTACAAATGGTGTTTCTGCAATTAGGTTCATATTGGTGTCTATTATGGAAACTTTTAATTTAAAGCTAGTGTTCTTGGAACCCCAAAAATCAGTATAAATATTTTCGCTTATTCTATTTTGTCTGTTATTTTCTATGGCCAGTGTTTTAGCGGTGTCGCTGTTAAACGCATAATTCCAGTGCATCGGATTATCTCCATCATTGCCATTGGCTCCTACTAATACTTTACCTTTCCCTATTAATTGCTCTGTAGCTTTATCAAATAAACTGGTACCATCATGAGGGCCAGTGTGCATGCCCCAACTTAAATTAATAACTGCTGGTTTGCCAACACTCTGAGCGTAATCAAAAATATATTTATAGGCATCTATGATGGTTGGATTAGCAACAATATAATCACCTAAAGCACTGCCACCTAAGGTATCGTTAGCATATTTGATACTTACTAAAACTATATCTGCTTGCGGAGCCATTCCGCGATATTGAAAGTTGGGAGTACTAAAGCCACTGCCTGCAGCTATGCCTACTACATGGGTGCCATGAGAGCCATCCTTATCATTCGAATTAATAATGGAGGTTGAATCTTTATACTCTGTTCCATAGCTGTAACCATTTGGTGGAGTGCCATTTTTATTGCTTTGTTCCCAAAGTTTTACAACGCGAGTATTTTTACCTTGGTTGTCAAAAAAAGTAGGATTATTTCCTTGAAAACCAATATCTACTATACCTACCACAACACCTTTGCCAGTATAATTTAAAGGTAATCCATTGGTCAGTCCATTTTGAACTTTATCTACCTTGGTAAAAGTACGCTCAATGTCATTTTTTAAGCGTGTAGCCGTTGTTTTAGTAGCTAATTCTATGTAGCTGATAAAACTTAATTTGCTTAAAGAATTTGCATTATTACTATTAAATTGAATTGACCAAATATTGCCTAATTTTGAGTTTACAATAATATGGTTAGCAGCGCAAACAGAATCGTTGGCTAAAGAGTTTACTAAAATTAGTGCGTGACTTGTGTTTTGATTAGATAATAATAAATCAACATCACTATTTAACGCAATTTTGCTTGAATTACTCATATTTTGCTGAGCAAAAAGCGAATTGGCAAATATGATGACTAGGAATAAAACAAAATTTTTCATCGGTAAAAAGAATAACAAATATAATCAAAAATTGCGTCAATAATTTTGGTTCTCTATAAATTATTATTTTTAAGCTAGTAATTGCCTTTTCAAATCTTAATTCCAAAAATCCCGTTTCATATTGCTAATAATTTTATCAGAAATTCCTGCAATTTGCGCTTGTTGTTGCCAATATGCAATAGCTTGAACAGTTTTATCTATAATTGATTTTGGATTTTTTATGGTATTTTCTTTGGCTATTTTTAGGAGATCTTCTCTATTTATATCCACACGTTTATTATTTATTGATAAAGCTCTACTGCTTTTTTTGTAGTTTAATATGGGGTTGAGAGAATAGGTCATATCATATGCAGGGGCTAATTGCCATTCATTGGATATTTCATTATAAATAAAGGCGTGGTTTTTTAAATGATCATCGGCATTGGCAAAAACTACGTTAAAAACCATTCTCTTGAATAG
Organism: Bacteroidota bacterium; assembly: GCA_013205405.1. Taxonomy (GTDB): domain Bacteria; phylum Bacteroidota; class Bacteroidia; order NS11-12g; family UBA955; genus JABMMZ01. Next base: position 7,351 of record JABMMZ010000080.1, read on the forward strand.
TTCATGAATATCATGATGCGGTACTTTAAGATAGTTGGCCAAGTTAAATAAGTTTTCATAGCTAGAAATTTGAGGGTTTCTAAAGTCCCAACCAGTTAAGCCCGAAGCAGTGAGTGTATGCTGTTTTTCCCCGTTTTGTCTATCATATCGAAGTGTGGCAAAATGCTTGTTATCTATAAGTTTAGAGCACATCATTTCAATATCTAAGCATTGAGCAGTTAAAAAATAACTATATTCAATTAAGCACTTATTATAACGATGCTCATCGTCTAAGTGCAGTTTTACTAAATAGTGATGATATTGATTTGAATACTCCACATCTCCAGGAATTATTTTGCCGGATTTTTTGTTTTCAGAAATTAAAATTTTGGGTTGTGCACCACCTGCTGAGCTTCCAATTTTGAAAATATTAATTAAGGCTTCAGTATCCATTCCATCACTAATGGTGTTGCTTTTTTGGCGCATCACCTTTTTTAAAACTGTTATTATTTCATCTAAGTTGATACTTGTATTTCGGGGAATATGAGCGATGGGTTCATATTCCAAAGCGCCCATGCCTCTGTTGGCTACATAGGCCAGTTGTTCCAGTGCAGTTATTTTTTCAAACCCGTTGCTTTCTAGCCACGTTTTAAATATCAGATTACCAAACATGTCAGGCAAAGAATCTGCAATCATAGGAGGTAAATTTCTAAACGTATCGTTATTATATTGACTAAACACTTGTGTTTGTTCAACTCTTTTAAATATCAGAGGGAATAAATTGGAATATATACCTGATTTTAAAAATGCAGGATTATATTGAAAATAAGATTTATTCAAATTTTCGTCATATCCTATTTTGCCAATTTCTTGATCAAAACACCTTAAATTAATGATGTTGTTTTTACTCATCCGTTAGTAGAGTGATTTTATTTGCGTATTTTCTATTTCGTCTTTTAATAATGAATTAAATTTTTCTAGTAGATGGAAATATTGTAATACTTTAAGAAAATTATCTATGGTGATATTGTTGGCGGCTTCCATATTTTGAATGGTAATTCGCGAAACATTGAGTTTTTCTGCTAATTCTGATTGGGAAAGTTTATTTTTCTTTCTTAAATCCTTAATTAATAAGGATAAATTCTCTTTAGCGTCATTTAAATTTAATGTATAAAAAATCATAAATTACA
>JABMMZ010000081.1 GCA_013205405.1 Bacteroidota bacterium
TACTAATAAAGGTGCTTGTGCGGCAGAATGTCCTAAATGTATTAGCTTACAAAATATTTCAAAAATTAATAGAGAATTATTTGCAGCAAGTATTAAGTAAAAATATAATTAGCATATTTGCGTTTATGGATTTACAAAAAATAGTAGAAAATATAAGATTATTAAGAACTTTACGCGGGTATTCCCAAGACGGATTGGCAAATAAAATAGGGAAAAGTCAAAATAGTCAACAATACAATTTCAATAAATTCAATCTTTCTCCTACTTTAAGTTTAGGTATAGATTATACAATCACCGAAAAATTTAACTTTAAAATAGAACCTACTTTTAGATATGGCATCCTAAAGATAATAGATGCTCCACTTAGCAGCTACCTTTGGAGTGCTGGTTTAAATATGAGTTTTTATTACACTTTTAAAAATTAAGAATTTATTCTTAATTCACCTTTCTTATCCAAATACTACCTCCCCTATTTTCAAGGCATTTAGGCATATTTTCGGCAAACCAAGGTTCATTAAAATACTCTAAATAGGTATTAAATAATTCTATTTTAAAATCGGGATTATGCAATAAAAAACTCTTTAACAAATACGTTTCATTCCATCCAAAACCTTGCCATCCCAATACCCAGTCTTTGGGATATTCAAATGGATAAAAAATATCGTGGAAATGAATTAAAACACCTTTATTTAAGCGTGGCAATATTTCTAGAATTATTCTATTCACATCGCTATCTGCTTTACTTACATGGGTGCTATCTATAAATAAAATATCATTCTCTTGCAATTGGTCAAAAGTTTCCAATTCAATAGTTTGAATATTTTTGACATGAATAGTGGTATTCTTTTTATCGTTTTCATTCAATAAAGAGAAAAGGCGCTGTGGATGTGGTTCTACAAAAGTTAATTTAATAGCGCCATCAAAAAACTGATCATTGGTATCTAACATTACGGCCGAAGAAAATCCTGAACCTACCTCAACAATACGCTTAGGCTTATTATGCCTCATAATATTATATAAAAACAATGAATCGCTATAGCTATAATAATTATTTTGAAAATAATAGCGTTTACCTTCTGTTTTAGTTTCAGGAAAAGTATTTTCATTATAATATGGTACCATTTGTTTTAAAGTAGTCATTTGGGCTTCTTTATTTAAATCTATCCCTTTAATATTTTTAGGAATTGCAAATGCCACATCAGCTCTGTTGGCTATTTCTTTTGGATTTACAATAGGACTGTAATAATGGCCAGGTGCAAAATCTAAATTAACGATTCTTAAATTTTTTAACTGTTTTAATTTTCTTTTGATGCCTTGAATATAATTTGTAGCCATTCCAATATTTTTTACAAAAATAAGTTTTACTATCTTGTTTAACAAATTGAACAGTAAGACCCTTTAAATCATGCAAAAATAAATAGCTTTTTTTTTTTTAAAATTCTATTTTTTATTTAGTGAATTAATCCTAATTTTTAAAAAAAATACGATTTTAAAATGCACTAAAATCAAGCTATTTTAATTATTGAAGATTTACTAGTAATTTCGAACCTATTATGATGCCAATTATTCCCAATCTCAAACATACTCATTCTGATAATTTTTTTATTCTTGCTGGTCCATGTGCCATAGAAGGAGAAGATATAGCTTTTGAAATAGCTGAAAAAATAAACAATATGAGCAATCGATTAGAAATTCCTTGGATTTTTAAAGGCTCGTACCGCAAAGCTAATAGAAGTCGTGTAGATTCTTTTACTGGTATTGGTGATATTAAAGCATTAGAAATATTACAAAAAGTAGGCAAACATTATGGCGTGCCTACCGTTACAGATATTCACGAAACACACGAAGCAGCTATGTCAGCAGCTTATGTGGATGTTTTACAAATTCCTGCTTTTTTGTTTCGCCAAACAGAATTATTAGTAGCAGCAGCAAATACAGGAAAAGTTGTCAATATTAAAAAAGGACAATTTGCCGCAGCAAGTGCTATGCAACATGCGGCACAAAAAGTAATTGATAGCGGTAACAAGAATATCATGCTGACCGATAGAGGTAATATGTTTGGCTATGGCGATATGATAGTAGATTTTAGAAATATCACTTGGATGAAAGCCATGGGATTTCCCGTAATTATGGATATTACTCACAGTTTACAACAACCCAATCAAAGTAGTGGTGTAACAGGAGGATTACCTCAAATGATAGAAACCATAGCCAAAGCAGCCATTGCTACAGGTGCCGATGGTTTATTTATAGAAACTCATCCACGACCAAAAGAGGCTATGAGCGATGGAGCCAACATGCTTCAAATTGACTTATTAGAACCCTTAATGGAAAAATTAATAAAAATAAGAAAAGCCATTGCAGAATAAACCACTAATAATCGTTTGGATTGTTGGAATTGTATTACACATGCTATCTGCATGGTTCAGTACTGGTTATTTTCATGTTGACGAACATTTTCAACTTGTAGAATACTCTAATTATTTAATTGGCAATGTATCCGCAAGCGAATTACCATGGGAGTTTGGGGCTACTATGCGCCCTACATTTCAAGTGTATATATTCTATTGGGGTATCAAGTTTTTCAATTTATTTGGCCTTCATAATCCATTTATTTTATCAGCCATTTTTAGGTTAATTAGCGCTTCATTAGCTTTAAATGCTACCCATTTTTTAGGTAAAACACTTTTTAAAACAGACACTAAGCAATATTTTATTTTCATTACTACTTCCCTATTTTTATGGTTTATGCCATATCAGCATGTGCGTTTTAGTAGCGAAAATTGGAGTGCTATTGCCATTATTTTTAGTATTGGTTTTTTACTGAAAGACAAATATGCATTAGCGGGTATTTTTTCTGCATTAAGTTTTGCTTTTAGATTTCAATCTGCATTTTTTATTGTTGGTATTTTATTATGGTTGATTTTTATTCGCAAAAATGATTGGAAATATTGCATTCAATATGTTCTATTCGGGTTGTTAGTTTTTGGATTTTCTATTGTTACAGATTATTTTTTTTATAGCAAGTGGGTTTGCACGAGTTATATTTATTTTTATCAAAATCTTATAGTTGGCAAAGCTTCTGAATTTGGCACCGACCCTTTTTATTATTATTTTATTAAAATAATTGAACAAGGTATTGCACCTTACGGTATTTTAATACTCATAGCCTTTGGATTTGGCGTTTATAAAAATCCTAAAAGTATTATTGTTTGGACCAGTCTACCATTCTTGCTAGGACATATGGCGGTAGGTCATAAGGAATTAAGATTTTTATTTCCGTTAATTTATTTTATACCCATTTACCTAGTTTGGTTTTATGAACATTTCAAAGTGCAAATTAAAAATAAACTTGGGTTAAAAGTTTTATTTTATCTTTTAATTATTATTAATTTTATAGCACTTCCAATTGCTTCATTCAAATCTTCAAACCCAAGGCTGCCATTATTACAATGGCTTTCTAAAAATGATACTGGTAAAGTATTATGTTTAAAAAACAATCCTTATTTAGATAATTTTTGGTATCAATTTTATATTACTAATCCCCTTTGTAAACAATGGACAATAGTTGAAAATACCGATAGTATAAAGGGTGGAAGTATTCTGATAGTGCCAAGTTATAAACTAGAAAACGAAATGGGATTTACAAAAATACACACTCAAGTGCCATCGTATTTAGAAAAAGTTAATCAAATTCATTGGATTGAAAGAAGTAATTTTTGGAGCGTTTATAAAAAAGACTAATCAATTTTGTAATTGTATATTATTTTTAATCATTCAATAGAAATAAATTTATAACTACCTTTGCCCCGTGAATCTTGCTAACGAAATACATAAGCGCAAAACCTTTGCGATTATCTCACACCCCGATGCGGGCAAAACGACTTTAACAGAAAAATTTTTACTTTTTGGTGGAGCTATACAAACAGCAGGTGCTGTAAAATCTAATAAGATTAAAAAAGCAGCTACCAGCGATTTTATGGAAATAGAAAAACAACGTGGTATCTCTGTAGCTACTAGTGTTATGACTTTTGAATATGGTGGTAAATTAGTAAACATATTAGATACACCAGGACATAAAGATTTTGCTGAAGATACCTACAGAACTCTTACTGCTGTTGATAGTGTGATACTTGTAATTGATTGCGTAAAAGGTGTAGAAGAGCAAACTGAACGCTTAATGGAAGTATGTCGTATGCGACAAACTCCAGTAATTGTTTTTATAAATAAAGTAGATAGAGATGGAAGAGACCCTTTTGATTTATTAGATGAATTAGAGCAAAAATTAAATATTAAAGTACGCCCCATGAGTTGGCCTATAAATGGTGGACGAGAATTTAAAGGTGTATATAAAATATATGATAAAAGCTTGAATTTATTTGAAGCCAATAAAACTAAAATTAGTAAAGACGTAGTAAGAATAGATGATTTAAATGATCCTTTATTAGATGAAATATTAGAAAAAGATGCTGTCCAATTGCGTCAAGATATTGAATTGATAGATGGTGTTTATGGAGATTTTAATACTTATAAATACCTTGCAGGAGAAGAAGCTCCAGTTTTTTTTGGGAGTGCTTTAAATAATTTTGGTATTAAAGAATTATTAGAAAAGTTTTTAGAAATAGCGCCTTTTCCACAGCCCCGTCATAGTAGTGAAAGAGAAGTGGCCCCAGATGAAAATAAATTTTCTGGTTTTATTTTTAAAATACATGCTAATTTAGACCCTCGCCACAGAGATAGAATTGCCTTTTTAAGAGTTTGCTCTGGAAAATTTGAGCGTAATAAATTTTTTCACCATGTACGCTTATCTAAAAATATGAAATTTGCCAGTCCATTCACCTTTATGGCAGATAGCAAAGAGCTTTTAGAAGATGCATTTGCAGGCGATGTTGTGGGACTTTATGATACAGGTAATTTCAAAATTGGTGACACACTTACAGAAGGCGAAAACATGATGTACAGAGGTATTCCTTCGTTTTCTCCCGAAATTTTTAAAGAACTTATTAACCTTGACCCAATGAAAAGTAAACAATTGGAAAAAGGGATAGAGCAACTAACAGATGAGGGCGTTGCACAACTTTATAGACAAGAGCCCGGTAATAGGAAGTTTATTGGCACTGTAGGTGAACTACAATTTGAAGTAATACAATACCGATTAGAAAATGAATACAATGCCAAATGTAGATTTGAGCCTCGCTCTTTTTACAAAGCTTGTTGGATGACTGGCGAGGCTTCTGAAATAGCAGAATTTTGCCGTTTTAGACAAAAAAATATTGTAAAAGATAAAGATGATAATTTAGTATTTTTAGCAGAAACCAGTTGGATATTAAATACAGCAATACAGCAAAATCCTAAAATTGAATTTCATACAACAAGTGAATTTAAAGTATAAAAAATATGCAACCCAACATACCACAATCTGATAAAAAAAGAATAGTAATAATTGGAGGTGGTTTTGCTGGTTTAAAACTGGCCATTTCTCTTAAAAAAGCCAATTTTCAAGTCGTATTATTGGATAAAAATAATTATCACCAATTCCAACCTCTATTTTATCAAGTAGCTACTGCGGGACTAGAGCCCAGTGCTATCTCCTTCCCTTTTCGAAAGGTCTTTCAAGGTTATCCAAATTTACATTTTAGAGAAACAACAGTACTCAAAATCAATAGTGCCCAAAATAGTATTGATACTACCATAGGCATTATTACTTATGATTATTTAGTAATTGCCACTGGTGCTGATACCAATTTTTACAATATTGAAAGTATTGCTGAAAATGGCCTTCCTATGAAATCAGTTTCGGAAGCCTTAAAACTAAGAAATATTATATTAGAAAATTTTGAATATGCTTTGGTGGCTAATTCTGCCGAAGAGCGCGAAATAGATTTAGATGTTGTAATAGTAGGTGGCGGCCCTACAGGTGTTGAGTTAGCAGGTGCTTTAGCTGATTTAAGAAATTATGTTTTACCTAAAGACTATTCAGAAATAGATTTTAGCAAAATGCAAATTCATTTGGTTGAAAATGGTCCCAAAGTATTAGGTAGCATGAGTGAAAAAAGCAGCGCATTGGCACAAAAATATTTAGAAAAACTTAACGTAAAATTACATTTAGGTATTAGTGTTAAGGAATTTAAAAATAAAGAAGCCCTCCTATCTAACGGAGAAATTATAAGAAGTAAAACATTGATATGGGCGGCAGGAATTGCGGCCAATAAAATTGCAGGATTACCAGACAATAGCTATATTCCTAATGGGCGTATTTTAGTGAATGAAACCAATTTAGTTGTTAATCAAAATAATATTTATGCCATTGGTGATAATACACTTCAAGTAGAAGAAAAATATCCTAAAGGGCATCCTCAAGTAGCACAAGTAGCCATACAACAAGCGGCTTTATTAAGTAAGAATTTACAAAAACTTCAAGAAAATAAATCACTGAAAAGTTTTAAATATAACAACAAAGGTAATATGGCTACAGTGGGAAGAAATTTGGCGGTTGTAGATTTACCTCAATTTACATTTGGTGGTTCAATGGCTTGGTTTGCTTGGATGTTCGTACATTTAATGGCCATAGTAGGTGTAAAAAACAGATTCTTTATATTCATCAATTGGACCATCGCCTACTTTACAAAAGACCAATCCTTGCGCTTGATTATTAGACCCAAAAAGAAACAGAACTTTAATTAATTTTTGGTACAATAATTGATTTCATAAAATAAAGTGAAAAATATTTTGAAATTTGAAGTAATTCCAATTAAATTTGAAGTGAATATGAAATACATTCGTCAAAGTATATTAGGAACATGTGTTTTTGCTTATTCAGCAATTACAGCACAAACCGAGAATTACTTTGAGTTTAAAACCAATTTCAAAAAAGGCGAAAAATTTACTTATCAGCTAGCAGAAACTAAATTCAAACAAAACCAAAATGGACAGTATCTATATCTACAATATGATACCACCTATATGATGTTTGAAGTAGCTGAAAAAAATGATAGCAATACCATTATCAATTTAAATTACGCAGATGCTATCTATAATGGAATAGCTGTAAACGATCCAATGACTGCAAAAAGTATTTTACAAACTGAAACTTATCAATTAGTCTTTGCGCCAAATGGAGAGTTTATTGAACTTCAAAATTGGGATAAGTTTGCTCAAGCATTAATCAATAATATAAAAATATCTTATTTTAACAAAGAAATTGATTCCAATACTTTAAAGTATTATTATGTTTTTTATCATAATCAAGAAAATGTAGAAAAAACTGTTATTCCTAGAATACTTGATTTAATGTCTTTATATGGTGAATCATACAATATTGGAACAAATTACTATTTAGCGAAAGAAGTAGTTAATCCTTTTGGAGGTATGAATTTAATGAAATCTGTTATTTTTAAAGCAAGTATTATTGACAATCTTAAAAACTCCGTTTTTATGACTGGTAAGGTAGAAACAGATAATGAAGACAATGAAACGCTACAAGAGGATTATTACAATTATATAAACGAAAAAAAACCTAATATTTTTACTGAAGCTGCCCCATATATATATATTACAGATTCATACCAATACCAATATGGAAATATTAGTAATCGTATTCTCCAATTTAATACAACACATACTGTTTATCTTGGCCAAGATAGCAAACAAGGTTTAGATAGGACATACAAATTAGTAGGTTTCTAGCAACCTTTAATTCCAATTACACAGATATAAATCCCAAATTTTGAATTTAAATATTGATAAAAATAAGGCATTTGTTTTTTCAATTATAATATGTGGCACGCTATTAGGTTTTGCATATTATCAAAGCATAAGTTTAGAAGGTGGCCAAGATACTTGGCAACATTTTTTAATTTCAAAATACGCCTTTAAATATCCTGAATTATTAATTGATCAATGGAATAAACCAGTTTTTACTTGGTGTACTACCCTATTTTGTAATATTGGATTAAATGCCATGGTTATTTTTAATATTACTTCTGTTATTCTAAGTAGTATATTAATTTCATTAAGTTTAAAAAAAGAAAAAATAGATTATAGCTGGATATCTATTCCACTTATATGCTTTAGTCCTATTGTATTCGGGAACACCATTTCATGCTTAACAGAACCTTTAAATATGTTAATGTTAAGTTTCGTCATCTATTTATGGCAATTTGAGTTTAAAAAAACGTCTATTATTTTGGCTTCGTTTCTTCCGTATTTGCGCACCGAAGGTTTTGTAATTTGTGGTGCTATATTTATTTTTATAATTTTAAGAAAAGAATATCGATTATTAATTTGGTTATTTATAGGCAGCATTGTTCTAAATTTTGTTGGATTTGCAATTACCCATCATCCTTTTTGGATAATAACAGACAATCCATACCTAAAAGCTGAGTTAGAAAGCAGTTTTGATCCAGGCAAAGGAAGTCTTTTGCACTATGTACATGCAGCAAGACAGATGTTTGGTGTGCCCATATTAATATTATTTTTAAGTGGTCATTTTTTATTTTTTTATCAAATTTTTAAATTAAAAATTATTAATCAATTGGTATTACTTTCTTTACTTATATTTTGGGCTTACTTTTCTGCTCATACTACTATTTATTACTTGGGTATATTAGGTAGTCATGGACTCACCAGAGTAATGGCAGTTATAGTACCATGTATGGTAATAGTGAGCACTTATTTTTTAGCATTTATTTTAGAGAAATTAAATACAACTCATAAAAATATTAAAATTATTTTACCTATTGCAATAGCTGTTTGGGCCATATGGATAGGCTATAAAGAAACAGAATATGCTAAACCGCACCGCTTAAATAAACCATCGGTAAAAATAGATAAAGTTAACAATAATATACTAAAAGCTGGTACATGGTTACAAAACAATCAATTATTGGAGAGAACTATTATTCATCAATCACCTTACTTTAATGTGATGTTTAATAAAAATCCTTATGATGTAAAGTCAAGCTATTATATATGGAGTATTGATAAAAAGAATGATTGGGCAGAGAAAGGGGTTATTGTAATTTGGGAAGGATTTTATTGCACACGCGAAGGTAACATGCCGCTAAAATGGCTACAAGAAAATAATAATTATAAACAATTAACTTTTATAAATGGCATTGATGAAAATGGCAAATCAGATGCTATGCTAGATATTTATATATTTGAAAAAGTAAACTAAATATTAACCTACGGCATCAATTACATCGTATTTAGTTATTATATGAGTATTGCCACCCATATCGGTCATTAAAACCGCTTGATTATTTTTATTGATTAATTTACTTACCTCTTCAATACTGGTGTTGGCATTTACCATTGGGAAAGTAGCACTCATTACTTCACTAATACTTGAATTCTTTTTCTCAGGTGTTTCAATTAAGGTCTCAAATAAATCGGCATCATTCAATGAACCTATAAATTGATTGACACTATTAACAACAGGTAATTGAGAGATATCATATTTTTTCATCAACTGATAAGCAGACATTACCGTGTCAGTTTCCAAAACTGTTACTAACTTTTGATTTTTATGCTTTGCAATTAAATCTATAGCTGATACCGCTTTTTTAGTTTCCAAGAAGCCTCTATCACGCATCCAATCTTCATTAAACATTTTACCCAAATATCTTGTGCCATGGTCGTGAAATATCACCACAACAACATCATCTTTAGTAAACATATGTTTCATTTGCAGCAACCCTGCTATAGCACTTCCAGCGCTATTACCTGCAAATATGCCTTCCATTCTTGGTATCAAGCGTGTATATATTGCGGCATCTTTATCAGTTACTTTTTCAAAATGATCAATTAAGTTCATATCTACATTGGCTGGTAAAAAATCTTCACCTATACCTTCCGTTATATATGGGTAAATTTCATTTTTATCAAAAATGCCAGTTTCCTTATATTTTTTAAATACGGAACCATAAGTTTCTATACCTAACAATTTAATATTAGGATTCTTTTCTTTTAAATATTTTCCAGTGCCACAGATCGTTCCTCCTGTGCCTACACCTACCACCAAGTGAGTAATTTTACCTTCTGTTTGCTCCCATATTTCAGGTCCGGTAGTTTCATAATGTGCCAATGAATTACTTAAATTATCATACTGATTAGGCTTCCAACTGTTTGGAATTTCTGCTACCAAACGCGATGATACGGAATAATAAGAACGGGGATCTTCTGGTTCTACATCGGTAGGGCATACAATAACCTCGGCACCAAATGCCTTCATAGCATCTGTTTTTTCTTTACTTTGCTTGTCTGTGGTAGTAAAAATACACTTATAACCTTTGATAACTGCAGCAATGGCTAATCCCATACCAGTATTACCACTAGTGCCTTCTATGATAGTACCACCAGGTTTTAAAGCGCCACTTTTTTCGGCATCTTCTATCATTTTCAGCGCCATTCGGTCCTTTATACTATTGCCAGGATTAAAAAACTCTACTTTTGCCAATACGGTGCAAGGTAAATCTGCAACTATTTTATTTAATTTTACCATTGGCGTATTACCAACAGTTCCTAGTATATTATTATGAATCATTTATTTAAAAATTTTAATCAATAATTATTAATACTGCTCACCCACATTGGGGAAATTTTTACTTTTTACATCCGCAATATAATGCTCTACACTGTCTTTTATTTGATCGTAAAGGTTTAGATATCTGCGCATAAAACGTGGGCTAAAATCTTTATTTATTCCTAACATATCATGTAGCACAAGTACTTGACCATCTACCCCACCACCAGCACCAATGCCTATTACAGGTATGGTAAGCATAGCAGCCACTTGGGCAGCTAATTCTGCAGGTATCTTTTCTAAAACTATTGCAAAGCAACCTGCTTCTTGTAATATTTGTGCATCTTTTATTAATTTATCGGCTTCATCTTTTTCAACAGCTCGCACTGCATAAGTGCCAAATTTATATATACTTTGTGGTGTAAGGCCCAAATGCCCCATTACAGGTACACCAGCGCTGATTATACGTTTTACAGATTCTACAACCTCTTCGCCACCTTCTAATTTTATGGCATGTGCGCCACTTTCTTTCATTATTCTAATACTACTTACTAAGGCTTCTTTGCTATTGCCTTGGTATGAGCCAAATGGCAAATCTACAACTACCAAAGCACGCTTTACAGCTCTTATTACTGAACTTGCGTGGTATATCATTTGGTCTAAAGTTATTGGCAAAGTAGTTTCGTGCCCAGCCATTACATTACTAGCGCTATCGCCTACTAGTATAATATCTATTTCAGCATCGTCTACAATTTTGGCTAGGGAAAAATCATAGGCAGTTAGCATGCTTATTTTTTCACCACGTTGTTTCATTTCTTCTAAAGTATGAACTGTAACGCGTTTAATGGGTTTTGTTGGAGTTACCGACATATTCAGCAAAGGTATTAGAAATATTTTAGATTACCGATTAGTTCTACAACTTACCCTTTAATGTGTATCTAATTGGTGGCTTTGTAATAACAATCCAATTAAAATACTCAAAATAGCTATTACCATAATATTTATAACCCTCAATGATACCTTTTTCCTTTTTTTCAATATAAATGGATTTTGTTTTATGGGTAATTAAAACTCTAGGATAATATCTGTTAGAATAAAATTGTCCTTGATATGGCTGTAGATTAACTAAAATTTCTGCCTTCAAATTTATTTGATTGCAATTACAAGAATCGCAATCAAGTTGAACTATTGAATAACATAAACTTTTTCTTTCTACTTTATTTATTCTGTTACTATTTACATATTTATCTGAATTTGCAGCGTAAGATACTAATTTAAAATACTTATACTCCAATTCATGAGTATCGCCAGCAAATGTATAGCCAGTGGGATATGTGTAATCTACTTTTCTTACACAAGAAGAAAAGAATACTAGCATTATAAAAATATATTTTAATTTCTTTTTTTATAATACATTTTATAAGTTATTCCTATACTTGTAAACGCTTGTCCAGAAAGATCTTTTTTAATTCTTGTAGCATTACAAGATAAATATACGCGTATTTTTTTATGATTAAATAATTAAACTTTAATAAAAAAAAGATGTTCTTTTTTTCAAATTTATAATCATTAATTAGGTACTCCTTTAGTAACTCATCATCTGTTACTAATTTGCCTTGATAAAGTGTATAATTATAACACAGCCCAACAAAAGGCGTAAATTTTATAAACTTAGAAATCTAAAAACAAAAACTAAATGAAGCAACATCAATTAATCTTTGATATCTATATAAACCAACATCTGGCCAGTCATATTTTTTATTATTATAATAAATGCTGTTTTCAATTCCAAAAATTAATCGGTTTCGATTACTAAATGATTTATGAAAACCTAATAGAGCTAATTTTACATTATTATAAATATTTAAAAATCCGACAGCCCCATGAAACCTATTGTAAATAATGGGCTTAGTTTCAGCTTTGATAGAAGACCAAAAGAAAAGTAAAAAAAACAATTAAACGCATGAATTAAAAATTAAACGAATTTATTTCTAAAAAAATATTCACCAAACATTTAATGTAAAATTAAGCTAAAACACTTTCGTTTAAAATTTGCACTATTTTTGCAATCAATACAATTATATGAAAAAGTTTCTTAAAATTTCAGGTATCTCTTTGTTAGTTCTCCTACTATTATTAATAGCTGCACCCTTTTTATTTAAAGGTAAAATTATTAATTTAATTAAAACAGAAGCCAATAAAAACCTCAATGCAACACTTAATTTTAATGATGATATTAGCCTCAGTTTAATCAAAAATTTTCCTAAGTTGAGTATCGGCATCAATGAACTTTCTATTTTAGGGAAAGATACTTTTAAAGGTGATACACTGATTTATTTACCCAAATTTAAAGCTACTTTAGATATTATGAGTGTTATAAAAGGCGAAAAAATAGAAATAAACAGCATCGCTTTAGAACAACCTTATATCAATTTAATGGTATTAGAAAATGGTAAAGCTAATTATGATATTGTCATAACAGATACCACTAAAATAGATAGAGATACCAGTGCATCCAAATTCAATTTGGCTTTAAGCAAGCTTACTATTAATGATGGTCGACTAAACTACGAGGATAAAACACTCCCCTTTAATACCTCATTAAAACACTTTAACCACGAGCTTAAAGGCGATTTTACAGTTGATAATTTTGTAATGAAAACTACTACGGATGCTCAGGAACTAACCCTTGGATATGGCGGCATTAATTACTTGTATAAAGTTGCTACAGATATTAAAGCCAATATTCAAATGGATATGAAAAATATGAAATTTACATTCAGTGATAATGATATTTTGCTTAATCAATTGAATTTACTTGGTGAAGGTTTTGTAGATATGAATGAAAATGACATGGATTTTGATTTGAAATTCAAATCTAAAAAAACAGATTTTAAAACTATTTTATCACTCGTTCCTGGCATGTATTCAAGTAGTTTTGATAAAGCCAAAGCCAGCGGAAAACTTGATTTTGGCGGTTATTTTAAAGGAAAAATGACAGAAACTGCAATGCCTGGCTATGGCTTAAAATTAAATGTAGATAATGGCTTTTTTCAATATCCAGATTTACCAAAATCTTTAAACAATGTATTCGTTAATTTAGCCGTAGATAATCCTACAGGCATTGCCAACAATATGGTAATAGACCTAAGTAAATTCAATGCCAATATAGCAGGCGAACCTATAAGTGCTAAACTTTTAGTAAAAACCCCTACTAGTGACCCATACTTAGATGGTGCATTAAAAGGCAATATAAATTTAAGTGAATTTAGAAGCTTTATCCCTCTAGAACCATCTACAGAAATAAGTGGTTTAATAAAAAGTGATGTAACCTTTAATGGCAAAGTAAGTACCTTACAAAACAATGCAACCAACTTTAATGCTGGTGGTAATATCATAGCTCAAAACTTTCATTACAAAGACCCAGAAAATTTAAAACAAGGCACCAATTTAAATTCAGAAATTAGTTTTAATCCTAAAACTGTAGATATTAAAAGCTTTTTAGGTAATGTTGGCATGAGTGATTTTGATGCTAAAGGCAGTATCAGTAATCTATTTGGATATATAATGAACAATGAATTATTAAAAGGCAATTTCACCTTTAATTCAAATTACTTTAATGCCAATGAATTCTTAACCGATGAAACTGTAAAGAAAGAACCTACAGCTAGCGACAGTATTCCATTACAAGCTTTCGAAGTACCTGCTAATTTAGATTTAGCACTCAATTCAAAAATCAATAAATTAATTTATGACAATTTAACTTTAACCGATTTAGGTGGTGTAGTAAGATTAAAAGACCAATTAATGTTCTTTGATAATGTGGGTGTTAACTTACTGGGTGGAAGCATGAATTTAAATGGAGAATATAATTCTTCTAACCCCAAATTCCCTTTTAGTCAGGTAGATTTTAAAGTAAAAAGTTTAGATATTATTCAAACCTTTAATTACTTAGATATGGTTCAAAAATTAGCGCCTATTGCTAAATACACCCAAGGTTTGTTTAATGCCAATATTCAACTGGCGAATAATTTCAAACAAGATTTAAGCGTAGATTATCCAACAGTAAGTGGAACTTTACAAATGGGCATAAGTGAAGCTGCACTAAAAAACCTGCCTGTTTTAAACATTATAGCCGAAAAATTAAAAATAGATAAATTAAAGAATTTAAGTATAAAAAA
>JABMMZ010000082.1 GCA_013205405.1 Bacteroidota bacterium
CACCTATTGATGCATTATAGGTATCAGGGTTGTAAAGGCTTAACAATTGTCCACCTTCTACCAATTCACCAGGAAGAGCATAGTGTGCTTGATCTACCATTAAGAACATACCTGCACCTAATATGCTTTGCATATCAATAATACCAGAACCTTCTTCATCTTGTGTTAAAAATCCAGGAGCACCAGTAATAAAACGGTTAGCATCGTGTGTAGCAATTAATTTAAGTGCATCAGTAGCAGTATTGTATTGCCATGTTTTACCAAGATGTGATTGGCTACCTACATCTTCTTGCAACAAAATGTTTCCAAAATTATCCATTCCAATATTGTCTATCATTTTAGGGCCTTCCGTGCCATCTAATACAGCAGTAATAGTACCACCTAATTCAGGATTGTTGATATCTGTAAAACGCAATCTCCATAAACGGCTAGGTGCAGTAAATGAATTGGTAGTAGCAAAATAAAAATCAGCAGGATTAGCAGGATCCCAAGCGCCATCTTCAGGACGCAAGAAATTGGTAACACCAGCAGTATTACTTGCGGTATTTAAAGCAGCACCAGTTGTGTTTTGAACTAAACCTAAATCTACCATTGTAAAGGCAGTATTAGCAGCAGGAAAACTTGTGCTAACCTCAGTAGTTAAGCCAGTAACTTTAACACCAAATAATTTACCACCATTTAATCCAGCTTTATCCATTTCAGTGCCAGTATTGGTTTTAGTGCCAATATAAAAATATACCTGTCCAGGTGTAGCATCATCCGTACCTGCAACAATAGTTTTGTTACTAGAATAAGGACTAGCCATAGCATTTTCCCAGCTATATTTACCTAAGTAAGGCAGCTCATAAGTAGTACCAGCATTTACACCAGTAGCAATGTGTCCAAAAGCACGGCCTTCAGCCCCAGTTTCTTCACCATTCATAAATATTCTTTCTTGTGTACCTAAGCCAGTAGCAGCATTGTAAAATGCAGAAACAGGAGGTAAATCGGCAGAACAAAAACGAGCAAATGCAGTAGTGGTATCTTTGTATGAGTTTGTAGCAGTTCTCCAAACGTAAGATTTTTTAATTAAATCGCTACCGCTTATTACAGCTAAATTATTTTTATTGATTACCCATTTAGAAACAAAAGCACCTTTAGAACCATGCGCTCTAACAGCACCTACTGTATTGCCAAGTTCGTGGTTCATAAGCACTGTAAATGTTCCATCATTGTTATCATAAGCACCTAATCCATCTGGAATACCACACATTTTGTAGTTGTTTACATCATCACCAACAGTAAGTATTGAGTTTATTTTAACTCCAGCACCTACTGGCTCTAAATAAGGTGTTTTAGAACTACTTAAACCAGTGCCAGTAGAAGGGCTAGGTTTTAAGTTTTGTAATTTATTCGCTCCTTTTAATCTATATTCATATAGATGACATACATTTACAGTAGCAGTTGCAATACCATCTTCTAATAAAGAAAATTGACCATAGTCATTGTCATTTCCTACGTAAATTGTACTATCATTAATAATAGCTAAACACTCTGGCTTATCTAAAGAAGGTGACCAAGAATTAGCCAACAAATTCATAAATAATTTCTTTTTTACTGGTTTGATACCAATAGAAGAAAGGCCTGTTGAATCTACCCAAGCTTCTAGTGTTTTTCCACCGTATAAAGCAGAAGTAACTGTGGTTGCTCCAGTAAGGTTGATAGTGTAAATGTTTTTTATATCTGTTGTGCCTCTTAAAGCATGGTCGATAAGTAAAAAAGTACTATCATTAATAGCAGCTAAATCACCCATTTTCCAATCTCTTAATCTTATTTGATTTGAACCACTTGCTCCAATAATTCCGTCATTTAAATATAAGTACATTTTTGTAACATTTGTTGTTGGGTCTATCTCTAATATTCTATGCACTCTAGTGGCTTCTCCAATAGTTTTTGTAGGGTACAAAATTGGGCTTTGAATAATGGCGTATATCTTACCATTTGGCGTAATTGCAATACCCTCAAAACCTCTGTTATTTTTTCTATATCTAAAACAAGAGTCAATCATGATATCTTGAGGTTGAGAACCAGGTAAATTAGCATAAGGCGTATATCTGTTTATAACTACTCCGTTAGGGTCAAGTTTCCAAATTGTAGGGCCACCTTCTTCGCATATCCAAAAATTACCTTGTTTATCTACAATTAATCCCTCTGCATCTATTCCCCAAACATCTTTGGCAGTAGTTTTAGCATTAAAATTAGCGCAATTTAAAACTGTATCAGTTGAAGCTAGCTCAGCAGCAGTACTTCCAAAACCAGTTGGGTTAATTATACCTGTTGTATTGCTGCCATTTGGGCGTTTCATTGTAATAGTTTTTAAAATTTGAATAGAATCACCATTCAATTTTATTCTATGAATTTTTGGTGCATAATTCGGGAAAGAATAAATTTTGTCATAAGTTGGTCTGCATGTTGATGGGTTTGCATTCACAGCATCCACATTAACACCTCTGTCCGAAACTACCCAAAATTCTTTTCCATTTGTAAATGGAATAGGATAAATTCCAGAGAATCCACCTTCTCTAAATTTAATACCCTGAAAAGTGCCAATGTTGGCAGAGTAATTGTTTTTGTAATCTTGCAAGAGCGTAATTTGTGCTTTTGCATTTTTGTTTATTATGGCTATAAAGAATAGCAACAATAAAAATTTAATGGTTGGTTTTGATTTCATTTGTTTTTATCTATTGTGATTAGAGCACAAAATTCATTTTGCCATGTTGTGTGAAATACAATTCAGTATTATGAAAATTTTATGCTTGTGTTAATTTTTTTTATAACCTGTGTTAAGTTAAAAACTTTTGAAAATATAATATATTTTTATTGTCTTTTAATCAGTGTTTTAAGTCATTTGACTTTAGATATATAAATATTGATCTAATCGGCAAAATAATTACTTCCCAATTTTCAAGAGGAAATAAAAAAAATTTAAATCAATAAAAAGTGAAATAAATTTTTTTATTGATTTAAAAAAAAATAAAATATTTTTTGAATTAATAAATTTTGAAGATTTAATTGCAAGACCTAAAAATTGAATATTAATTTTTAATTGCATGTATGTTTTTTTTTAAAGTTGCCATATTGAATTAAAAATATTTAAATTAACATTAGTTTTTGTATTTCATCATAACTTCTTCATTCTAATATAATATCAGGTTTTTAATTTTGCGACATAATATAATCAAATGAAAAAAATCAATTTATTTCTCAAAGTGTTTTTAACAATTTTGTTACTAATAACTTCAATTTACTTAAAAGCCCAAAACTCATTTGAGTTTAGAAAAAGGGTAGTAGCAAGCACAGACGATGCTGAAGAAAGACAAACTGGAGGTATCATAGATATTACAAGTTCTGATATTGAACTTGTAAACGATGGAACTACAGTAGGAAACCAAACCGTAGGTCTTCGTTTTACAAATATTTCTATTCCAAAAGATGCCACAATAGAAAGTGCTTATATTCAGTTTTGGGTAGATGAAAATACTTGGACTGCCGCAACAAGTGTAAATATTTTTGGAGAGGCTGCAGATAATTCTTCAGCATTTTCAAGTACTGGCTATAGTATCAGTAGTAGAAATAAAACTACTGCATCAGTTGCTTGGAATAGTATTCCTATTTGGACAACATTAAATGCTGCAGGTGCTGACCAACGTACCCCAGATTTAAAAACATTGGTTTCTGAAATTCATAAAAGAAACGGTTGGAACCCAAACAATGCCTTCACATTTTTAATTACAGGCTCAGGACGCAGAAATGCACATGCTTTTGATGGCAGTAGTTCAATGGCCCCAGAATTAATAATAACTTATAAACTAAAAAAATTCCCAGTAACTGCATTTCCCATAACAAAAAATAGTATTTGGATGTACAATGACAGTGGATTTAATTTAGGTTCAACATGGAAAGATAAAAATTATATTGATACTGCATGGCCATTTTATTTGGGCAAATTTGGATATGGAGATGGCAATGAAAAAACAACATTAAAATATGGTTCTGATCCTTCAAATAAATTTATTACATCTTATTTTAGAAAAAGATTTACAGTATTGGATTCTACAAAAATAGACTCTTTAATTTGCAAAGTTTTGTTAGATGATGGTGCTGTTGTATACTTGAATGGCAAAGAATTATTTAGACGTAATATGCCATCAGGTAATATTACTAATACAACTACTGCTGTAAGTTCTATTTATGGAAATGATGAACAGTTTTATTTTGAACACCGTGTAGCTGCAAAATTTAGAAATGGAGAAAATACCATAGCAGTAGAAG
Organism: Bacteroidota bacterium; assembly: GCA_013205405.1. GTDB lineage: Bacteria > Bacteroidota > Bacteroidia > NS11-12g > UBA955 > JABMMZ01. The sequence goes on from JABMMZ010000082.1 coordinate 4,312, forward strand.
TTCATCAAAGTGATCCTGAAAGTGTAGATTTAGGTTTTGATATGGAAGTAATAGCAAAAAAACCAGATATGGCGGTTACTAATTTCCCATTATTGAAGGCATCAGAATGGTATTACAATGATTTAGGCACTGATTTATACGCTACAAATAATTGGAAAGATAGCAGCTATGGAGCTGAAACGCTTTGGAACTATGGTAATGCACCACTAGGTTATGGCGACCCAGTAACTACAACTTTAGGTTTTGGACCCAATTCTGCTAATAAATACGTAGCCTATTTTTTAAGAAAAAAAATAAATATTACTGATACTTCTAAAATAAAGGAACAATTCTTCGATTTTAATTTTAGAAGAGATGATGGAATAGTAGTATATGTTAACGGTGTTGAAGCTTTTAGGGATAATTTGCCAATTGGAGTTTTAAATAATAGAACCAAAGCACCGATAATTATTGATGGAGCAAATGAAACAACTTTTTACACTGTAGCTGTTTCTAAGTCATTATTTAAAAATGGGGTTAATCAAATAGCAGTTGCGCTTCACCAAAGAGATTCTATAAGTTCTGATATAAGTTTTGATATGGAAATAGTGCCTAAATATCTTCCTAACCCAGTAGCTATGGGCTGTGTAGCAGGCCAAAATCATATTGCTTGCTTTACTTCTATTGTGCCTACAGCACAAACAAATAAGTTAATTATACCAAGTTCTCATAATTTTCAGTTGATAAATAAAGAAGGTGAAGCCTATACAAAAAGTGCAGGAAATGTTCCTGGTAATCATGATTTTACAGCCTACGTTCCTCGCAATGGTAGTAGCACAAATGGTGTAATAGCTATAAATCATGAAAATAGTCCTGGAGGGGTTTCTTTAGTATATACAAGATATGTAGATTCTACTCAACTTTGGGTAAATGATAGTTCTAAAAGTGTTGATTTATATAATTCTAATTTAGTCACTACTATAAGAAATTGTTCAGGAGGTATTTCACCATGGGGTACTGTAATTACAAGTGAAGAATCTGTAAGCACTGCTGATGCTAATTTAGATGGCTATTTGGATATTGGATGGAATGTAGAAATAGACCCATGGACAGGTAAAGTAAAAGAATATGGCAATGGAAAACAAGAAAAATTATGGGCTTTAGGTAGAATGAACCATGAGAACGTGGTTTGTGCTAAAGATAGCATAACAGTATATCAAGGAGAAGATGGTGGTACAAATATGGTTTATAAATTTATAGCAGACCAAAAAATGAATCTTTCTAGTGGAAAATTATATGTTTTAAAATTGAATAATCTTTTATCTAGTGGCGAAGCAACAGGCACTACAGGTAAATGGATACGTGTACCAAATACCACTCAAGCAGATAGAAATAATTGCTCATCTTTGGCATTAGCTGTTGGCGGAACTTCATTTAATGGCGTAGAAGATGTTGAAATTGGAACCAAGGATAATAAAGTATATTTTACTGCTAAGGGTTTTAATAGAACTTATAGATTTAAAGATGCCGATAGCACATTTACAGAATTTGAAACTTTTGTAGGAAATAAAACTTACCCAATTAATACGGGTTCTGGTATTGTAAATGAGCCATGGGGCAGCGGAAATGATAATTTGACTTTTGATGATCAAGGAAATCTTTGGGTATTGCAAGATGGTTCTAGAAATTATATATGGATGGCAACTCCGGATCACAACCAAAAAGCAGCAAGTAAAATTGAGTTGTTTATGTCGCCACCTGCAGGTTCAGAGCCAACAGGGATGACCTTTACACCAGATTACAAATTTATGTTTATGTCTATTCAACATCCTTCCTCTGCAAATGTATCTCAAATAGATGCAAGTGGAAATTTAATTACTATTAATAAATCTGCTACCTTAGTACTTGCAAGAAAGGAATTTTTAGGAATATTGAAACCTACTGTTGCTTTTACTGCTGATACCACTTTAGTAAGAGTAGGTAAAAAAGTAAATTTTGAAGACAAAAGCTTGCCATTAATTCAAAGTCGTGTTTGGAAATTTACTGGAACCAATGATTCTATTTCAAGTAGCAAAAATCCTTCAATAGTTTTTAATAAAATTGGCTTACAATCTGTAAAATTAAAAGCTACCAACAAAACGGGTTCTGATTCTATTGAAAAAAGCAATTATATTCAAGTAATACCTACTTTGCCAGTTCCATTATTTACAGCTAATAAAATAGTGGTATATGAAAACGATACTGTTCAAGTTTCAGATGTATCTACCGGTTTTATTACAAGTCGTAAATGGGCTTTTGTTGGCGCTAATATAATGACGTCTACCGATAGTGTAGTGAAGTTAGTATACACTGCAAGTGGTAAATACAATATAAAATTAAGTGTTGGAAATTATGGAGAAGATTCTTCATTAATAAAAACAAATTATATTGAAGTTTTAAAAAGAGCACCAATAGCTAAGTTTACAGCAAATAAAACAAGTATAACAAAAGGTGATAGTATATTGCTTACAGACGTTTCAGATTTTGCACCTACAAGTCGCAAATGGACAGTAGTTGGAGGTGTAATAAAAACCAATGCATCTAGTAGTAACGTAAATGTAAGTTATGCCAATTCAGGAAAATACACTATTAAACTTTGGGTTTCTAATTCTGGAGGAAAAGATTCATTGGTTAAAGTAGATTTTATAACCGTATTGCCAAAAGCGCCAGTGGCTGATTTTACTGCTAACAATACTGTAATTATCAAAAATAATAGTGTAACATTTACAGATATTAGTAAAGATGAAATTACAGCTCGTGCATGGGTATTTACTGGAGGAAATCCTTCAAGTTCTGCAGCGGCTAATCCAATTGTAAGTTATGCCAACGTAGGTGCTTATAATGTATCGCTTACTGCAACCAATGCTGCTGGAAGTAATACTAAGCTAATGACTGCTTTTATAACTGTAAATGCCAATACCAACATTAACCAAATAGTAAATATTGCTGAGTTTACTGTATTCCCAAATCCTATTCAAAACAATGTGAATTTAAACTTAAACTTACAAAAACAAGGACAAGTTCAAATAGAAATTTTAGATATTAACGGTAAAATTATTAGTAAAATATACGACCAAAATTTACAGGTAGGAAATAATATGTTATCAATTGATATTAAAAATTTGCAATTAACTGCGGGTACTTATTTGTTAAATGTAACAATAAATAACCAATCTGTTAACACAAAGATAATAATACAATAGCTTTTTATAATAGGGCTTAAGCTAAAGCCGAACTACTTTTGTAGTTCGGCTTTTTTATTAACATGAAATATATATTTATACTTTTAGGCATTGTATTTTCCGCCTGTGGAAATAAACAAAAATTAGCCTACCAACTTCCGAATCCCAAAGAGGATCAAATATTTTTAGATTTAAGCCAAGCACTTGAAAGTAAAAATAAAGTTGAATTTTTAAATTTAAGAAATAAAGAAATTAAAGTCCTTTCTTTAGAAATAGGCAAATTAACTGATTTGAAATTTTTAAATTTAATGAAAAACAAAATAGAATATTTGCCCATAGAATTCAGTAATTTGAAGCGTTTAGAAGACTTGAATATTAGAGACAATAAACTTAATAAAATAAATGCAGTTAGCAAATTATTGGCATTGCAACAACTAGATATTGCTAAAAACAAAATAGATAGTTTACCTAATGATTTTTCAAAATTAGTCAATTTGCAGAATTTTTTTGCTTCCTATAATGCTTTCGTATTTTTACCAGCAAGTATTAGTTCATTAAAAAGTTTACGTTTTTTAGAACTCAACAATAATCAATTATCTAAAATAGATCAATCGTTTAAGAATTGCGAATTTTTAACCAATGTTAATTTTGCCAATAATAATATTGAGCAAATTTCGGAATCTTTTTATCAAGGGAAAACAAATCTGAAAGTTGTTAATTTAGAAAATAATAAATTAACTAAAATTTCATCCAAGATAGTTGAATTAAAAAAACTTCAAACGCTTATTCTTTCTTTTAATCAGCTAACCGAACTGCCTAAAGAGATTGGCGAATTACCAAATTTAGAAATGCTGCTTCTTACTGGAAATAAAATAACTAAACTGCCTGATAATCTTTCGTTGCTTTCCAATTTACGCACTTTAGTTTTAAAAGATAATCTTTTGCCTGAATTGGAAAAACAACGTATTAAAGAGGCATTGCCTCAATGTACAATCGTTTTTTAAGTTATACTACTACACTTTTCATCCCTTAAAATTACCTCTTGTAGAAATAGTAAAATTCTATTTTTGGATTGATACCGAAATCAATACCTTTGCAGCCTTAAAAAAATAAGTTATAATTTAAAATGGATCGTAATTCAACCATTGGTTTAGTCCTCATATTCTTGCTACTAGGCGGATACTGGTTTCTTAATCAGCCAAATGAAGCCCAATTAGCTCAAAATAAACGTTTTCAAGATTCTATTGCTATTGTAGAAAAAACAAAAATAGAACTTAAAAAAACGCAAGACCTAGTTTCTAAATCACAAAAAGATAGCTTAAACGCTAGCTTGCTTAAGGATACTGCTGCTTTGCAAAAGAAATTTTCAGGATTTGCTTCGCAAGTCAATGGTGTGGCCAAAGATATTGTAATAGAAAATACAGATTTAAAAATTACAATCAACTCTAAAGGTGGAAGTATAAAAAATGTAACGCTTAAGAATTACAAACGCCATGATAGCTCTATTCTAGAATTGTTTAACGAAAAACAACACCAACACCAACTGGAGTTTGCTACAGTAAATGGGAATATAAAATCTACCGATTTTTATTGGAACTTAATAAGCAGTGATAGCAAAAATGCTGTTTTAAGATTAAATTACAGCAATACGCAGTATGTAGAGTATAAATATGGCTTAGCTGATAAAGGTTTCAATTTGAAATATAATATTGGCGCTGTAGGAATGAATGGGGTAATATTGCCTAATACCAATGTGGTATTAAATTGGCAAACAGATATTCCTTTACAAGAAAAAGAAATTGAAAAGGAAATTATTTTAACAACAGCTTATTTTAAATATCCTAACGAAAGAGCTGATTATATTGGCGAAACTAAAAATGAAGAAGTTTCTTTAAAAAATCCTACAGAATGGGTGTGTTTCAAACAGCAGTATTTTAACTCAACCATTATTTCAAAAGAGCCATTTTTAAAAGAAAGTAAAGTAAGAACAGAATTAGCTAAGGATGATAAAAACATCAAAAATATTTCTGCTAATTTAAGATTGCCTTATAACTCTGAGCCAAGTAAAAATATAGAATTGACCTTCTTTTTTGGCCCAAATCAATTTAAAACACTTCAAGATCAAAACATAGGTTTAGAAAAAATTATTCCTTTAGGTTGGGGTATTTTTGGTTGGATAAATCGTTTTATGATTATTCCAGTATTCAATTTCTTATGTGGTTTTATGAGTAATTATGGTGTTATTATTTTAATGTTAACGCTTATTATAAAAACGTTATTACTACCACTGGTTTATAAATCCTATAAAAGCACGGCTAAAATGAAACTCTTAAAGCCCGAAATGGATGCTATTAAAGAGAAAAATAAAGATAATATGCAGGCCGTACAAGTTGAAAATTTGGCTTTGTACAAAAAAGCGGGTGTCAATCCTTTAGGTGGCTGTTTACCAATGTTACTGCAAATGCCAATATTGGTAGCAGTGTTCCAATTTGTTCCTTCTGCCTTTGAGTTCCGTCAACAATCGTTCCTTTGGGCTACCGATTTATCCATTTATGATAGTATATGGGATTTTGGAAAAATTCCAATCATTGATAGTATATATGGCGACCACGTAAGTTTATTTACTTTGTTAATGACAGTTTCAACCCTTATTTACACCCACATGAACAATCAAATAACAGGGGTAAATGAGCAAATGAAGTGGATTAGTTATTTAATGCCTATTGTATTCTTAGGATTCTTTAATAAATACCCTGCAGCCTTATCTTATTATTATTTTTTAAGCAATTGTGTAACCTTTACACAACAATGGGCTATTAAGAAATTTGTGGATGAAGATAAATTAATGGCACAAATACACGAAGCCAAAAATAAAAAGGGTGAAGTGAAAAAATCTGCTTTTCAAAAGAAATTAGAAGATATGGCTAAGAGTAAAGGCATAGACCCTGCCACCATGAAAAAGAAGAATTAGTTTTTATAAAACTTTATTGAACTAAAATTCTTTAAATAATTACTAATAGTATGCAATTGTTTTATACTCAAAATATAAATGAAAATATTGTCATATTGGGAGAGGAGGATGCCAAACACTGCAAAGTATTAAGAAAAAATGCAGCAGATAAATTAAATATTATTGATGGCTTTGGGAATTTATATGTAACGGAGATTTTAACGATTCAAAAAAACGCTGTAGAAACAAAAATTATCCAAAAAACATTTTTCCCTAAAAATAGAGATTACTATTTTCACTTATTAATAGCACCAACCAAACAAAATGAACGTATGGAATGGATGTTAGAAAAATGTATAGAAACCGGTATTGATGAAATAACGTTTTTAAATACAGAGCATAGTGAAAAAACAAGAATCAATAAAGAAAGATTAACTAAAATAGCTATTTCTGCTATGAAACAGAGTGGAGAGTATTATTTGCCGAAGATAAATGAAGTACTCAATTTTAAAGACTTTTTAACATGTGAACATCCAACACAGCATCTTAATTTATTGGCACATTGTGATACCCATTTTGAAAAACAAAGTTTAAAGCAAATAATAGAACAACATAAAGAGGCCGATAATTTGCATATTAATTGTTTTATAGGTCCAGAGGGTGATTTTTCTCAGAATGAGATAGACTTATGCTACCGAAAAGGATTTAAAGGCCTTAGCCTTGGCAAAACACGCTTAAGAACAGAAACAGCAGGTTTATATTGTGCTATGGGCTTAAGCAATTTGCTTTAAGCAACTCTAATTTTTCCTAAAATTTCGAATAATGGATCATTTACAATTTCCAATGTTTTAGATTCTTTTTCTATAGAAAGGTTAAGATCGCTAAAATGCATCAAATTCCATTCTTCTTTGTCATATTCTAAGCAAGTTAGGTTTTCTACCCAATCGCCACTGTTTAGATACACCACACTTCCTTTTTCGTTCCAACATTCTCTTATAATAGGTTGGTGAATATGACCGCAAACTACATAGTCAAAATTATTTTCAATCGCTAAATTTGTGGCTGTTTTTTCAAAATCAGAAATAAATTTGATAGCTTCCTTAACAGAATTTTTTATTTTTTTACTAAAGGAAATACGTTCTTTCCCTAATTTTACAAGTAAAAAATTAATAGCACGGTTTAATACTATTAGTAAATCATAACCTTTGCCGCCAAGTTTTGCTAGCCATTTACTATGTTGCATAGTTACATCAAATACATCGCCATGAAAAAACCACGCTTTTTTATCTCCTAAAGTTAAAACCAGTTTATCATCTAGGTGTAAATTACCCATGTGAAAACCAGAGAATTTTCTTAAAAGTTCATCATGATTGCCCGTTAAATAATATACTTGTGTGCCATTTTCTGCTATTTTTAGTATTTTATTAATAACTTCCATGTGGGCTTTTGGCCAGTATTTTTTGCTGAATTGCCATATATCAATAATGTCTCCATTCAATATCAAAGTTTTAGGATTTATACTATCTAAATAAGCCAATACTTCTTTTGCATGACAGCCATAAGTACCTAAGTGAATATCGGATAAAACAGCGATTTCTACATTGCGTATTTTCATTTTACAAAATTTAAGTTGTCTTATTAACAAGGTATTACAATAATATTAGGTTTAGATTACTATGCACAATTCAAAGTGCTGCTAACCATAATTTTGTAGCTTAATTTGGTCGTTTCGTTCAAAATTGAGTTTTAATTTAAAATAAACATATTGTAGAAGTATAAATATAGTAAAAGAAAAGTAACCTAGGATGGAGATAATTTTGGTAAAAGGAACAATACCAATGATAAAAAGCTAAATATCTAAACAAAATACTAACTTTGTGGTTTATATAATATTACCTCAAACTTTGGATACACATCAAACCTCACAGCGCAAAAAAGACCATATTACCTTGGCTTTCGAGTCGCAGACAGATATTATTGATAGTCGGTTTTTTTATGAACCATTTTTGGCTGCACATCCAACAGAAACATCAATACCTAAAAAACAGTTGGCTGGTAAAACCTTGCAACTTCCACTTTGGGTGAGCAGCATGACTGGGGGTACCGAAAAAGCTGCTTTAATTAATAAAAACTTAGCCATGGCTTGTGCAGAGTTTGGTATGGGTATGGGTTTAGGCAGTTGCAGAATTATATTAAAAGATAAATCTTACTTTAGTGATTTTGATGTTAGACAATATTTAGGCAATGCCCCACTATTTGCTAATATAGGTATTGCTCAAATTGAAGAATTAATTGAGAATAATGAAATTAATCAGATTGAAGAATTAGTTAAAAATTTACAAGCCGATGGTTTAATTATTCATGTTAACCCACTGCAAGAGTGGCTGCAGCCAGAAGGCGATAAGATTAAATATTCGCCAATAGATACCATTAAAAGACTGCTAGATAAAGCAACTTATAAAATTATTGTTAAAGAAGTGGGCCAAGGCTTTGGTCCTAAGTCATTCATAGAATTATTGCAGTTGCCGATAGAAGCCATTGATTTTGGAGCGCATGGTGGAACTAATTTTGCTACCTTAGAATTATTGAGACAACCAGAAGAAATAAAAGAACAATTATTGCCCATTACTTGCTTAGGCCATACTGCATTGGAAATGGTAGATTTTGCTAACTACGGTATTAATTATTTAGCAGATAAAGTAACCTGCAAAAATCTCATTATTAGTGGAGGGGTTAAAAATTATTTAGATGGATATTATCTTATGGAAAAATCCAATTGCAATGCTATATATGCTCAAGCATCAGCCTTCTTAAAACATGCTACTGGCAGTTATGAAGCACTTCAAACGTATTGTCAATTGCAGAAAAAAGGATTAGAAACGTGTTACCAATATCTTAAAATTAGAGATTAATTTTTAAGGACTTACTAAGTTAAGGCTCACATTGATGTATGGTGCGAGTCCAATTTCATTTAGCATAATATACTTTTGAGTGCCTACAAATCCTCTAAAAAAATCCTTGTTACTATCTCCTAATGTATCTAAGTTGTAGGAAATATTATGTCTTACCCCACCCTGAATAGCTATCCACACAAAGCCCTTCAATTGCCTTTGATAATCTAGCTTTAAGCGCAATTCACCCCTGCGTAATTCTATATTTTTGCTATTTAAATTGGTGTTGTATAGTTTGTAAGAATTGCCCTCAAGCTCGTAGCCTGCTAAAAGTATGCTTCTTGAGTTAAATTTTCTTCTATAAGCAGCCCTAGCAGGAAACAGTATTTCGGTACCCCATTTTCTGTTTACAGAGGTATAGTTATACATAATTACAGGAATATAGTTTAGCTCGCCACCTCTGTAGGTTCTAGATAACCCAATAGCCCACTGAAATCTATCGTGTGGACGTTTGCCAAACAATACGCTTAATGAAGTGCGTATATTAG
>JABMMZ010000013.1 GCA_013205405.1 Bacteroidota bacterium
AAAATCCCCGAAATTAATTTCGGGGATTTTTTTATATATATTCTATTACCGTAATTTCTGCATCGCCCCATAATTCTTCAATGCCATAAAAATCTCTTTTCTCTTCTTGAAAAATATGAACTACCATATCAATATAATCCAATAATATCCATTCAGAAGTCTCGGTACCTTCTATATGCCAAGGTTTTTCACCTACATTTTTTCTAACCTCCTCCTCCACACTATGTGCTATCGCAGATACCTGCTTATCGCTGTTTCCGTGGCAAATAATAAAAAAATCGGCCATAGATACTTTTAGCTTTCGCAAATCTAGTACTGTAATTTTATGTGCTTTCTTTTCTAACATGCCTTTTATGATGGCATCTTTCAAATCTATTTTGGCAATCTTCTTTTTTGGCATTAACCTTGTAACTTTAAATTTTTAAATTAATATTTCTTAAACGTGTTTGCAAAAGTAAAACCAAATACCCAAATAATTGGACAAAACCTTGTTTATTTTACAAGAATAGATAGTACCAACAAATTAGCAGCCGAGCTTTTTAAAAATAACTTGGCCGAAAATGGAACTGTTGTGGTAACTGACTACCAAACCGATGGCAAAGGGCAAAGAGAAAAAGAATGGGAAAGCAACCCATATGAAAATTTAATTTTCTCTATTGGGATTAAAAATATAACCAATTTTAGTACTAATCCGTTTTTACTCAATAAGTGCATTACGATAGCACTTTGTAATTATATTAAAGAATTTTTGCCCAATACCCAAGTGCATATTAAATGGCCGAATGATATTTTTGTAAACAACAGAAAAATTAGCGGCATATTAGTTGAAAATACATTTTCGGGACAGCAATTTGCTTATTCTATTATTGGAATTGGTATTAATGTAAATCAACCTTTTGAGCATTATCAGCATATTAATGCAACCTCATTATTCGAGCAAAAAGGCTATGTTCAAGACCGTGTAGAAATATTTGAAGATGTTTTATTAGAAATAGATACCAATATTATTGAATTAATGAATGGCAATTTTGATGGCATCAATGAACAATTTAATTCAAACCTTTTAGGTTATCATACAAGCTGTTCTTTTTTAATAAATGATAAAGAAGTTTTGGTAAGCATAATTGGCTGCGATATTTATGGCAGGCTCATTTTAGAGCATAATAATAAACAAGAGGCATACCTTCATGGAACAATTAAACAAATTATTTAAGAAATGTATAAAGCAGTAATAGACCAAGGCAATACACGCTGTAAAGTTGGTATTTTTTCAAAAATGGGAATTTTAGAAGAAGTACATATTACCCAAACATTTCAAGAAGCCATTGATTATATAAACTCAAAATCAATAAAAATTGTAATAACCAATCATAAAACTGAAACTGAAATTTATCCTGATTTTAATATTTATTACTTAAATCATCTTTTTAAATTACCATTCCTAAATCTTTATAAAAAACCCGAAACTTTAGGTTTAGACAGAATAGCCAGTTTGGCTGCTGCCGCTATTTTATTTCCAAATCAAAATACTCTTATTTTCGATGTTGGCACCTGTATAACTATTGATTTTTTGAATGAAAATAACGCATATAATGGTGGCAATATTTCGCCAGGATTAAAAATGCGGTACAAAGCCATGCATCATTTTACTTCAAAATTACCATTATCTACTGTAGAAAATATATTTCCTAAAATGGGCAATACTTCCATGTCGGCCACAGCCAATGGCGCTTTTTATGGAATAGTAAATGAACTAAATGGTTATATTACCGACTTTAAAAAAGACTATCAAAACTTAAATATTATTATTTGTGGTGGCGATACATTACATTTTGATAAACAACTTAAAACAGAGATATTTGCAAAACCAAATTTGGTATTGGAAGGCTTATACCAACTCCTATTGTTAAATGAAAATAAATAAATTAATTGTCGCTCTATTTTGTATTATTTTAATCCAAAATTTAACTGCTCAAAATAATACCCGTTCCCCATATTCGATAAGAAATATTGGTGAGTTAGAACAATTTGGAAGTGCTTTTACTAGATCCCTTAGTGGTTCTGCAAATGGTATCAGAAGTACGCGGTTTATTTCATTTGCCAATCCTGCCTCTGTAAGTGCTTTAGCCCAAGTAAGCTTTGAATTTGGTTTTCATGGCGATTATGGAAGATATGCTACAAAAACAGCTGCTAAAACTTATAACAATGGTAATTTTTCTTATTTTTCTTTGGGTTTTCCTTTATTAAGAAAAGAGATAATAAAAAAAGACACCTCTAGAAAAAATTTGAATGAGAAAAAAAATAGTATTATAAAATCATATAAAACATTTTGGGCTAGTGCTATTGGCTTATCTCCTTATTCTAATATTGGCGCCTCTTATTTTAAAACTACAGATACGACTTATGGTCAAACAACCAATTTCTATTCTTATTCAGGTGGCTTAAATAGATTTTTTCTAATGAATGGTGTTAATCTTAACAAGAATTTTTCATTAGGATTAAATTCCTCTTTTATTTTCGGACAAATAAAAAACGAAAAAGCTTATTATGTTAATGATTCTAATGTAAGCAGAGCTACATCTAATCTGAGTATTTATAATTTTACTGGATTTAAATTTGATTTTGGATTTCAAGGAGTAAGCAACGATACCTTTACTATCAAAGATTCTGTAAGAAGATGTTTAGACACTGCTTTAATTAACAATTTTAAAGTTCCAATATATAAAAATGTTTATAGAGAGCGCAAAAATACATTACGATTTACATACGGAGCCACTGTGAACAACAATGCTGCTTTAAACTACAAACTAACCCGTTCAGCTATCAATATAAGTAATTTATTTTCTAATTCTTCTATCGATACCTTAATAAATCAAAGTAATGTGAAAAGTAAAACCTATTTACCGTCAGGTTTTTCTGCAGGTATTTCTTTAGTTTTAAATAATAAATATATGCTTGCTTTCGATTATAAATCAGATTTTTTATCCAATCAAAAAAGACCATTATTTAATGATGTTTTTATAAATAGTGCTCACTATATTTTTGGATTTGCCTATAGACCAGATTTGGAACCTGAGCAAATGAAAACAAGACAAATAGCCAATAAAAGCAAAAGATTTAAGGCCAATTTAGAATATCGCTTTGGATGCAGATTTTTAAATACTGGTTATAATTATAAAGATAATATGGGCAATATATCTTCACTTAAAGAGTATGGCTTTAGTTTTGGAATAGGCATACCTAAACTTAGCAGAACATTCGACCCTCAAATACCTTATCTAAAATCGATTATAAACCTAACAGGCGAATACATTCATAGAGGTACTACCAACAACGGCCTAATTGCGGAGGATATTTTTAAATTAACCATAGGTATAATTTTAGACGACAATTGGTTTGTTAAACGTAAATTTAACTAATACTATTCATGCGTATTATTATTGTTATAGTCACTCTTATAATACTCAATGCATGCAATGTTGATTACGCAAAGCAGAATGTAGCAAAGCAACAAAAGGGAGATACCATGTTGTTTACCCAAGAAGGCAAAAATATAACCATCAATTATACAGATTCAGGTATTTTAAAAGCAAAAATTTTCGCCCCATTATTAATCGGTTTTACCAAAGAAAATAGTGAAATAATAAAAATGCCACAAGGTATAAAAGGTGTTTTTTATAATAAAGATGGGCAAAAAGAAAGCACTCTAACTGCAGAAAAAGGCATTTCATATCAAACTAAAAAAATTACAGAAGTCACTCAAAATGTAGTAATCACCAATGTCAAAGGTGAGCGCTTGAATACCGAAAAACTTATTTGGGATCAAAATACTCAAAAAATATATACCGATAAGTTTGTCAAAATTACTACTCCCACCGAAATAATAACAGGCGATGGCATGAAAAGTGATCAAGACTTTAGTCACTGGGAAATTACCAAACCACGCGGCATTATAAGCATAAAAAAAGACAGCACTAACAAAAATTAAAAATGGAAAAAAAAAGATTAATCGGCTCGCAAATAACAATTGTTTTATGGCTATTGGTAGCTGCCATTAGTTGTATCGAAGTGCTAAAACAATTCGAAAAAGGAGGATTTAAAAATCCATGGATTTATGTATTTGGCGCGCTCTTTTTAGGAAGTATTATAATGTATTTTTATATTAAAAAACAACGCTTTTCTCAGAAATAGGATTTAACCTCTTTCTGTGATATTGCATTAACAATTGCTTAAATTTTTCTTCTTCATTAAATAGTAACATAGGAACTATAGGCAAAACAAACACCTTATTTTCTGGCAACAAAGATAAAAATGGGGCTGTTTTTAGCTTTACAGCATCTTTTTCGGTAGTTATTATGATAGAACCTTCATTTACCAAAGCTACAATTTCATTTATATCCTGTATTGTGTAATTATAATGATCGGGGTAAGAAATAGGTCTAACATCAGAGCTATAACGATTACACAATTCTATAAAACTTTTATTATTTGCAATACCACTTACAGCAATAATTTGACGCATGTTTTTAGTATCAAATTTGGCATTTCCCTTGAGTACAAAAGGTAACGAAGGCATTAACGAAGTAAAAAAGACATCTTGATACTCAAAAGGATTAATGGCATGAATTAAATCTATTTTTTTATTCAATGTTAAATTGGCAGGACATTTTGAAACAATAATTATTTCAGCGCGTTTTTCGCCTGTTTTCCATTCTCTTAATCTACCCTGTGGTATCATTTTATCATCTATGTACAAGCGCTCATATTCCGATAAAATAATGTTAAGATTACACTTTAAAGCACGGTGTTGGAAAGCATCATCCAGTAAAATAAAATCCAGCAATGGCTTCTGCTTTTCAAAATATTGCATACCAATCACGCGTTTTTCTGCTACCACTACTTTGGCATTTTTTAAAGTATTATAATACCAATAGGGCTCATCTCCTATGCTTGTAGGTGTTGCATTTTCATTAGCCTCTATCAAGCCTTTTGTTTTTCTACCGTATCCTCTAGAGAGTATGCCAACCTTAAAATGCATGGATAGCCAATTATACATCCAAGCCGTATGGGGCGTTTTGCCGGTGCCACCTACTTGCAAATTGCCAACACAAATCGAAAAAATAGACGATTGATAAGTTTTTAAAATACCCCTATCGTACAGCTTATTTCTAAGAGCGGTTATAAGGCCATACAGCCAAGCAAAGGGCATTAAAAAACGTTTCATTATACAGTGCAAATAACGTAAGATAAAATGATAAACTCATAATTATAGATTCAAATACTCACAATTAAAAATACTTGGGCACCCAATCCTCGCCTTACTCATGTTTTTATTAGTTTTTTAATTGTATTCGTGAGAACGCTACGCTTAGTTACGGGTACGCTATCGCTCCCGTGCTCAACTGCGTTGCGCACCAAGCCTCCAGTCTCGGGGTGCTGCTGCCGCCAGTATACCTTTGCTATTAGTTTACTTTAATAGTAGATAACTACTAATTTTCAAATTGATTATAATTGAGTATTGCATTCATCAAACTTTATAGTATATATTTGTAAAAACAAAATAGAACTAACAGATAATTAACGTACACTAAAATATTTGTTCACTAAGAATCTACCACATTCATACATCAAGAAGAATTGCATATAGTTAACGTGCTCGGGTCGGGCACGTTCCTTTTACTTTCATTTTTGATAGGCTCGTGGTAGAGCCCTTAGTGAGTGAATTTAATTGCGAATGTGCCCATTTAAAAAAAAATAGAAATATATAAAAGCAACGATTAAAAATATTATGGTGTCTGTTACAATATAATAACAGAAAATAAGTTAAACCCTTAAATACACCAACAAACAAAATGAAAAAAGTAGGTATTATAACTGAAACAGTAAATGATGAAAATAAAAAATATAATTTTATGTCAATTTTTTGCACTAATCTTTAGTAATGGTTATGCTCTTAGTAAAGATTCATTCAATAGATTTATAACTTTGAACTTTAGCAAACAAAATTTGGAAACATTTAGCTTTAGAAAAAACAATTTGGATATAAAACCAATTAGTAATGTAAAACAATATTCATTTTCAGCAATGCTCCAGAAGAAATTTTTAACGTATAAAAAGTTGAATTTTAACACTTATTTAGGATTAAAAGGAAGATTTATAAATATTGGTTCTATTGATGTTATTCAATTATCAAATAGAATAAATGAAAAAATAAATTCACGCTCATTTGATATTTCTTTGAATAGTGGAGTATCTGTAGATATAAGGGTATTTAAATTTAAACATTCTGAGCTAATGTTTGGTGCAGGTTTATTAACTAGTGGTTATTTCTTTAACCCCATAAAAACAAAAAAGTATGTTTATGAGCGCAATGATTTATATAAAAGAGATTCTATAGAAATAGCATATTATAGAAATAATGTCTTTGAAATAAACCCCTTTTATCAACTAACATATAAAAGGAAATACAATAAAAAGATGATAATTGTGGGTTTGAGATATTTTTACTCATCTATTACTGGCAGTCCTCATAATATCGAATATAAATTTTTTGTTTCAACTCAACCTACTACTCCCAAAAATTATGAAGGTACGATAGAAAGTTTTAGAACACCCTTAATATTCTTTTTAGGATTATCTATTTAAAAGAGTAAAACGAATTATTTTTGCTTTTTAGAAATTAATCTTACCAAGCCTGCCCCGCTTAGGCGGAGGTGAGGCATAATATCACAAAAAAAGCCCCGAACTATGTCCGGGGCTTTTTTAATATTTTTTTATTTTACTTTACCCATTCAAGGCAGCTGCACCACCAACTATCTCAGATATTTCGTTAGTAATAGCTGCTTGGCGGGCACGGTTATATTGTAATTTTAATTGTTTCAATATATCACCTGCGTTATCTGTTGCTTTATCCATGGCAATCATACGTGCCCCATGCTCGCTAGCAAAAGAATCTAATAAGGCTCTGTACAATTGTGTTTTAATACTTCTAGGTATTAGTTCTTCTAAAATATCAACTTTATTAGGCTCAAAAATATAATCGTTTACCTGATTGGTTTCAGAATGTGCCACATTTAAAGAAACTGGTAATAAAATATCATTAGTTACTATTTGAGTAGCCGCATTTTTAAATTTATTAAATATTACTTCTACTGCGCCATACTCTCCCGAAAAGTATTTAGACAAAACGAAATCCCCTATTTCAAAACTATTTTCTGCATTTAAATTGCCAAATGTTTGCATATAAGAGGTATTTAAAACATAATTAAATTTCTTAAAAAACTCATATGCTTTTTTGCCTACAAATAGTAATTCAACTTTACTGTTTTTAGCCTGTTCAGAATAATCGTTTTCTATTAAATACTTGGTTCTTTTAACAATATTGGCATTAAAACCACCGCATAATCCTCTGTCGCTAGTTACTACTATTAATAATACTTTATCTACAGTTGAACTTTTAAAATATTTAGCTAATTTTTCTTCATCTACGCTATCTGACAAATTTTGCAATACACCATTCAATTTATCAGCATAAGGGCGCATTTGAAAAATAGCATTTTGTGCTTTTCTTAATTTAGTAGCCGAAACCAATTTCATCGCTTTTGTAATTTGTTGCGTTGAAATGGTGGAACTAATTCTGCTTCTTACCTCTTTTAAATTTGCCATTCTAAATTAAAATTTTCTATTAAATTATGCAGAATAGTTAGCCGCTAACTCTTTTGCTAATACTTCAAGTGTTGAAGTAATGGTATCGTCTATTTTTCCAGCAGCTAAATTATCTAATAAATCTTTGTGCTTGCGCTCCAATACATATAAAAACTCAGCTTCAAAAGCTCTCACTTTATTTACAGGGATACTATTTAAAGCACCTTTGGTTCCTAAATAAATAATGGCTGTTTGTTGCTCAACTCTTAGAGGAGAAAATTGTCCTTGCTTTAATATTTCAACGTTTCTTGAACCTTTTTCTAATACAGATTTTGTAGCAGCATCTAAATCAGATCCAAACTTAGCAAACGCTTCCAATTCACGATATTGCGCTTGGTCTAATTTCAAAGTACCAGCTACCTTTTTCATTGATTTAATTTGAGCATTACCACCCACACGCGATACAGAGATACCTACGTTGATTGCAGGACGAACACCACTGTTAAATAAATTAGATTCTAAAAATATTTGACCATCCGTAATAGAAATTACATTAGTAGGAATGTAAGCAGATACGTCACCCGCTTGCGTTTCAATAATTGGCAAAGCTGTTAAAGAACCACCACCTTTTACTTTTCCTTTTAATGAGGGAGGTAAATCATTCATGTTTTGAGTAATAGCATCAGATGCATTTAATTTACAAGCTCTTTCTAATAAACGGCTATGTAAATAGAATACATCTCCAGGATAAGCTTCACGACCAGGCGGACGTCTTAACAAT
>JABMMZ010000083.1 GCA_013205405.1 Bacteroidota bacterium
TGTATCGATAGTCTCTTTAAATTTGTAATTAATCTTTTCATATCTAAATTTTTAATATTTAATGTTCAATTATACTACTTATTTTGAAAATAAAAAATTATTGCCTTTTTTTTTTTTAAAATGTATCAAATTATAGTAAAAAATGACACAATTATTACAATTAGTGATATAAGAAGGTGACTTAGAAGACGAACGATACTTTTCCAAAGAAAAGTATTTGAATTTAAAAACTGCTTATTTTTTATTGAAAATAAGAAATTTTTGGACTGTTTTAAAATGTTGATATTTTGCATATAATTTAATATTTACAATTCGAAACTATAAAATAAAAAACTATTAATACTCTTTTTTAAAATATAATAAATGACAGAACTTATACCAATTCATGACATATACTTTTAGAATATATGGTTTAAAGGAAAGAGACGGTCTATCCTTTTTGCAGTTTTAAAACCTGTCCTAAAGCAATTGAATCAGAAGTTAAATTATTGTATAATTTAATATCCTTGACACTTATATTGTATTTTTTTGATATTGAATAAAGCGTTTCGCCCGCTTTTACAGTATGTATTTTAAGAACTTCTTTTGGTGTTTCTAATAGTTTGTCTAATAATTTAATAAAGAGTTTCTGTCCTTCTGCTACTGAATTGGATTGTAAATTATTAAGAGTCTTTAAGTTTTCTATAGTCATAACGTATAATTTAGAAATACTATATAAAGTTTCTCCTTGTTTTACAAAATGGTATTGCGCATTCGACAGAGTTGTATTTCTAGTATAAGTTGTATCTAGTAATTTATATGTAATCACTTTTTTAATGGTATCAGGTGCTGAATTCGCTTTTTTCTGCAATTGTAAAACACTTCCATCTGCAGCATCTGTTCCTTTAACCATTAAATTCTTATGGTACAATGAATTCAATTTAATAGCATACTTCTGAGATATTAGCCACATGGTTTCGCCCTCTGTTACTGTATGTGTTGAAATACTTGCTTTTCTTTTCTTAGGCTTTAAATAAATAACGTCACCGGGTTGAATAGTATGGTAATCTAAATCATTGTACTTTTCTAGTTTTTTTTCTGATTTATGGAATTGTTCTGACACTTTTTCTATTGTTTCATTGGGCTGCAATACCGTATTTGGAATATTTTTAGGATTAACAATTTGAATATTTGCAGCCATTTTTAAATCATATGGATTGTACCCATTTAATATGAGCGTATCATATTTTGCTAATTTATTTCTTTCGATACAACTTATTAATAAATCTGTATATTTTTGATTGGAAGCATACCCTGCTGCTAATAATACTGCAGCCCAGCCTTTATAATCTGAAATCGATAATAAAAATAAATTAGCATACCTTTTATTGTCTGTCAAGAATTTGGAATGGTCTTTATACGACTCTTGGGCACTCGTATAACACCTGAAACATTCTTGCAATGCATCATCATCTTCGAAGATACTGCAACCTGTCCAATCTTTTTTACACTTTATTCCAAAGTGGTTATTTCCTTGTTTTGCTAATCTGCTATTTCCACTTCCACTTTCTAATAATCCTTGCGCTAGTGTAATACTTGCCGGTATTTTGTATTCAATCATTTCGCGCATGGCTATGTTCTTAAAACTATCAATATATAGGGCTACTGTAGTATTTTGAGCTATACAAGAGGTACTAAATTGGAATAAAAAATATATAATAAAAGGCTTAAAATAGGACATAACGTTAATTCAATAACGAAGATAATAGAAAGAATATTTTACAATTCAATTATTTTTTCAACAACCACAGGGCTTATACTTTCTGATAGTCCCTTTTTTATCTCTGGTTTCAATTATTTCTCCTTTAGCATTAAATACTATCCAAGATACTAAAAGGCCATGCTTAAAACGCTCTGTTTTGATTAACTTACTATTTACTTTGCATTTCCATAAACCTTGCTTTTGATTCTTTTTATCTAGTTTTCCAATGCAAGCAGTATCATTAGCTTTTAACAAATGAGCCATTGAAAAGCATATTATAAAAACGAAAAACTTCAACTTTTATATTAAATTGATTTTTCGTCATCAATTGGTGTAGTAGTATCTATAGAATTATCAGTAATTAATGTTTCAGTAATATTTGATTGATTTTCAATAGTTTCTTCAACATCACTTTTAAATTCTACTTTTTCACTCTCCATATAGTTTTCATAATTGGTTTTGTGTTCAAACGGTCTTTTTCCAATTAAAGCTTCTAAATCATATTGAAATAAAATTTCTTTTTTAAGTAACTCCTGAGCTAATTTTTCTACCTCATCTTTTTTACTTATCAATAAATTTTTAATTCTTTGGTAGGCACTGTCAATAATTTTGCGAACCTCTTCATCTATTATTTCACCAGTTTTTTCGCTATAGGGTTTGCTGTAAGCAAATTCTCCATTTTGATCGTTAAAACTAATATGTCCAACTTTTTCATTCATACCGTACAATGTTACCATCGCATAAGCCATTTTTGTAACCCGTTCTAAGTCATTTTGCGCACCGGTGCTTATTTTACCATACGTTATTTCTTCTGCTGCTCTACCTCCCAAAGTCATACACATTTCGTCAATTAATTGCTCTGTGCGGTAAATATATTGTTCTTTTGGTAGATATTGTGCATAGCCTAATGCCGCAACCCCACGTGGCACAATAGAAACTTTAACTAATGGATCGGCAAATTGCAAAAACCAGCCTGCAACCGCATGCCCAGCTTCATGATAGGCTACGATATTTTTTTCTTCTGGAGAAATTATTTTATTCTTTTTTTCTAATCCACCAATTACTCTATCAATGGCGGCTTCAAAATCGCCCATATCAATACTTTCTTTGTTATTTCTGGCTGCTATCAAGGCGGCTTCATTGCATACATTGGCAATTTCTGCACCAGCAAAACCAGGTGTTTGAGCGCTTAGTTTTTTAGCATCTATATCAGTTGCTAATTCTTTGCCTTTTAAGTGTACTTTAAAAATCTGCTCTCTACCTATCAAATCTGGCTTATCTATTGATATTTGTCTATCAAATCTTCCTGGACGCAACAGGGCTGAATCCAATATATCTGGTCGGTTAGTAGCTGCTAAAATAATAACGCCACTATCGGTTCCAAATCCATCCATTTCTGTTAATAATTGATTAAGGGTATTTTCTCTTTCATCGTTGCTTCCGCTCATTAAATTTTTGCCCCTGGCTCTTCCAATTGCATCTATCTCATCTATAAAAATAATGCATGGTGCTTTCTCTTTAGCCTGACGGAATAAATCTCTAACTCTGCTAGCACCTACGCCCACAAACATTTCAACAAAGTCTGATCCTGAAAGTGAAAAGAAAGGCACATTGGCTTCGCCAGCTACAGCTTTTGCTAACAATGTTTTTCCAGTACCTGGAGAACCTATTAACAAAGCACCTTTAGGAATTTTTCCTCCTAATTTGGTATATTTTTTAGGGTTTTTTAGAAAATCTACGATTTCCATTACCTCTACTTTGGCTTCATCTAAACCAGCTACATCTTTAAAGGTAATATTTACTTTGGTATTTTTATCAAACAGAGTGGCCTTGCTTCTTCCAATATTAAATAATTGACCTGGGCCTCCTGCACCGCCTCCTGCACCGCCTCCCATTCTGCGCATCATAAAACTCCAAATGGCTATAAAAATAGCTATCATAATTATCCAATTAATAATTTGGCCAGTCCCTCCATTGTCATAAGTGTATTCTACAACCACATTTTCAGCCGCCTTATGCTCAGCTTTTAAATTGTCAAAATTTTTATTGAAAGCCTCTTTATTCATTTCGAAATAAAAATGTGCGGCCTCTTTTCCAAATCTGCCTTGCGCTTTTTTAATCTTTTTGAAAGTATCCCTATCCAAGGCATCTCTAGTTAAAAAAACTTTAATATTTCTGTCTTCAATAATTTCTAATTTGGCAACGTCATTGTTTTTAATAAGGGTGCGTACATAATTCCAATTGGTAAGTTCTCCAGAATTTTTAGGCAGAAAAAATGAAATTACTATGAATCCTGCCAAAAGAATACCCCAAATCCAGTACATATTAAATTTTGGCGTATTGCTTTTTCTTTCGCCAAAAGGTTTTTCGTCTTTGTTACTTTTATCTTTATTGTCCATTATAATTTGTTTTTGTAGGCACTTTTAAATTTATATTTTACTAAACGTCAAAGCTAAATGAATTGTTCATTAATTTTCGATGAAATTTATCAATATACATTCTTATTTTTGCAAAAAATATTCCAATTAATTATGTACGGCAAATTACAACAACATTTACAACAAGAATTAGAACAAATTCACCAAGCAGGGCTTTATAAAAAAGAACGTGTTATTACTTCGCCACAAGGCGCAGATATTAAGCTACAAGACGGTAAGGAAGTTATTAATTTTTGTGCTAATAATTATTTAGGCTTATCTAGCCATCCTAGGGTTATTGAGGCTGCCAAAAAGTCATTGGATACCCATGGGTTTGGAATGAGCAGTGTACGTTTTATTTGTGGTACTCAAGATATTCATAAGCAATTGGAAGCTAAAATTGCTGAGTTCTACGGTACAGAAGACACTATTTTATACGCAGCTGCATTTGATGCGAATGGTGGCGTATTCGAACCTTTATTTGGCGAAAATGATGCTATCATTTCTGATGCGCTTAACCATGCTTCAATTATAGATGGGGTAAGACTTTGCAAGGCTGCCCGATTTAGATATGCTAACAACGATATGGCAGATTTAGAAAAACAACTAATGGCGGCCAATGCTGCGGGTCATACGCATAAAATAATTGTAACAGATGGTGTATTTAGTATGGATGGATATGTTGCTCAATTGGATAAGATAACCGCTTTGGCTAATCAATACGATGCATTGGTAATGGTAGACGAATGTCATGCTGCAGGTTTTATAGGAAAAACAGGTAAAGGTACTCCAGAATTATGTGGTGTTCATGGTGAAATTGACATTGTAACTGGAACTTTAGGAAAAGCCTTAGGTGGAGCCATGGGCGGTTATACAACTGGTAAAAAAGAAATTATTGACCTTTTGCGCCAACGCTCTCGCCCTTATTTATTTTCAAATTCGTTGGCACCTGCCATTGTAGCAGCCAGTTTAGAGGTTTTTAATATTATTAGCGAAAGCACAGCTTTAAGAGATAAATTAGAATGGAATGTAAAATATTTTAAAGAAGGTATTAGAAATGCAGGCTTTGATTTTAAAGATGGTGAAAGTGCCATAGTTCCTATTATGCTTTACGATGCTAAATTGAGCCAAACAATGGCCGATAAATTGTTAGATGAAGATATTTATGTTATTGGATTCTTTTTTCCTGTGGTAGCAAAAGACCAAGCCAGAATTCGTGTACAGTTATCTGCGGCTCACGAGCAACACCATTTAGACAAAGCCATTGCAGCATTTACTAAAGTTGGCAAAGCGCTTGGGGTTATCAAATAGTATGTTTGTATCTGGCTTTACAATAGCACGCAATGCTGTAAAGGCTGATTATCCTTTGAAAGAGGCTATTTATTCTATTTTACCTCTTTGCGATGAACTTATTGTAGCAGTTGGAAAAAGTGAAGATAATACATTGGCTTATGTTCGCAGTTTTAACGAACCTAAGATAAAAATAATAGAAACTACATGGGATGATAGCCTAAGAGAAGGTGGTAAAGTATTGGCCACAGAAACTAATAAAGCAATGGATGCTATTAGTCCACATGCTGATTGGTGTTTTTATATTCAAGCAGATGAATGTTTAAATGATAAAGATATAGATGCTTTAAGATTGCAAATGGAGAAATATAAAGATGATGAGCGTGTAGAAGGCTTATTATTCAATTACACCCATTTTTATGGCAGTTATAATTATATTGCCGATAGCCGTTCGTGGTATAGACACGAAATAAGAATTATTAAAAACTTACCTTCTACTTACTCTTATAAAGATGCACAAGGTTTTAGAATAAACAATAGAAAACTGAACGTAAAAAAAGCCAATGCTTTTATATTTCACTATGGCTGGGTAAAAAATCCTGTATTACAATTAGAAAAACTAAAACAAGCCCGCAAACTTTGGCATTCAGACGATTTTATAGCTAAGGAATACGAAAAAATACAAGCCTTTGATTATGCCAATGTAGATTCTTTAACACTTTTTAAAGGCCATCATCCTAAAGTAATGTTGCCTAGAATAAAAGACCAAAACTGGGCATTTGATTACAATATTAGTAAAAAAAATATGACCCTTAAAAAACACTTGTTATACTTAATTGAAAAGCTTACCGGTATTAGAATAGGTGAGTACAAAAACTATAAATTAATTTAACACTAATAAGCATAATCTGCCAAGTATTCATAATCTGTGGTAAGTTTACCATCTTTACAAATAGTAGCCGCTTGAATTATAGCGCTATTGGGCTTTTGAAGTTCGGGTAGCACATATTCTACCAACATATTTCCAAAACCTTCGCTTGCGTCTTTTGGCAGTTCTGTAGGCAAATTGCTTACTGCCATAATATCTATACTTTCTGTTGTGTAGGGTTCACACTCCTTCATTGTGCTCGGATTATAACCAAATACTGGATTATCTATTTGGGTATCTCTGATAGTAATTGGTACGCTACCATTCACATCGCAACTAATATCTGCTATTACTTTAATTTTAAAAGTTGGCTGACGGGTATCATTCTCTGTAAATAATCTATCCATTTTAATATCCCAATAAATACCATTCATTAACAAATCGCAGTAAGGCAAATAATGGCGGAATACGCAGCGATAGCGTGTGGGGTCGTGGTGAAAATCGCTTCTATCGTAAGGTTTGCCATCTATGCGCTCATACAGGTTTTCAGTTAGTAAATCGGCAAATACTGGCTCTGCATACAGTTTGGTTAATATATCGGCTGCTGTTACTTGTTTTATACGCGCTTCTTTAAGTAATTCTAATGCACCTAAAGACACTCTGCCATTACCTGTTAAAATTATTTTTATGGTAGGCAAATCCATTTTTTTTAGTTCTGCTTTAACCTCGGCATAGTCATTGCATTTATAAGCTGGTTTCAAATTAAATATTTCATATTTCTTACCCCAAGTAAGTAATCCATTATAGGCGCCTATAATACCAGCAAAACGGCCAAATCCTATTATTCTATCGCCACTTTTCCATCGCAAGGTTTCATAATCTATTAGAGTAATATTTTTTTGAATTAAAGCCTGCATGAGTGATTTGTTATGCGCTTGTTTTTTTATAGTATGCGAAAAAAATAGGTAGGTCTTTCCTGCTATTAAATTCTCCTTAGGTACTTCTTTAATACCAAATAAATAATCGCAAGGGGTTATATCTTCTTGAATTGTTATACCTACTTTTTGATACAATTCATCAGCAAAACATCTATTTTCAGATGGTTGAATAAATATTTCTATTTCAGGATATTGTTTTTTAATAGCCGCACATTGGGCAGGTGTAAAAGGAACACGCTTATCTGCCGGTAGTTTTTCTTCTCGCAAAATGCCTATTTTCAAATTCATATCAAATATGGAGGCAAAGGTAGGCAGCTCTATTCTATTTTTGGTATAGAAATTATCCTATATACACTCATATTTAGGCGTATCCCCTCTAAAGCGCAGGATCTGGCAACTGCGAAGCACTCATGAATGGCAAAGCCCACTTGAATACAAAAAAATAAAATTACTAAATGAGAAATACCAAATAAAATAATAAATAATGAATATTGCGCTTATAGTCCTCGCTGCGCTTTGGGCTAACGCTGCCATCCCTTTAACGGGCTAGTTACTGGTTATTATGTTATTTATTTTTGTGGTCATTGGGCTTGTCGAAATAAACTTGTAGAAATGCTGCCTGAATAGCCATAAATTGGCGTTTACTTTGTGTTCGCTCTTCAAAGTAAATATACCTTGAAGAGCAACAGAATTTGCACATCACCTTTAAAGATTACTGCCATTTTTTAATTATAAATTAAAAACTAATTAGAGAAATTAATTTAAATACAGCACCTGAGTATTTTCCTTATGTTAGGTGCTATTTTTATTCTAAAAAGTATAAATTTGGAAATACACTTATCTATTCAAGTTTTAATGAAAACAGAGAAATAGAAAATAGCTGCAAAGCATTAAATTTTTGTAAATAAACTATGTTTTTTAAATTAATTAAAAATATTTGTTTAACAGTTAATTTAAAGAAAAGTAATTTAAAAAATATATTTTATTAATATTCAATTTATATTTTCGTTGTATTATTAAATCTATACAATATGTACAACAATAAATACAAATTTCTATTCGCTTTATTTTTAATCAGTAAACTGGGCATTTCTCAATCATTATTACATTACTGGAACTTTAATACTACCAGTTCATATTCGGTACATATTACACCAACTAGTTCTGTAATTAGTGGAGCTGCATTAGATACTTTAAAGTATGGGATTGGTAGTAGTTTAATTGATTTTGCAAATGGCACAGGACAAGGATTTGATGTAAACAATTACAATGCTAAAAACAGCGATGTAGCAGGCAATCATTTACGTTTTAACAATCCTATTTATGGAGCGTTAATATTTACTTTACCAACTACAGGTTATAAAGATATCGTAGTAAAATACGCTTCATTGCGCTCTGGCTCAGGCGCATATATGCAAATAATACATTATACTACCGATGGTACAAATTATACTTTATTTGATACCATTAGACCAACAACTACTGCCACGCTTTATACGTTAGATTTTACCAATAAAGCCAATGTAAAAGACAATTCAAATTTTAAAATTAGAATTACTTTTGCCCAAGGTGGTGGCGGCACAGCAGGTAATAATAGACTTGATAACTTTTCTTTAGAAGGTGTTTCAAATACGGGGAGCGATTTAATAGCACCAACAGTTGTTTTTAATCCAGTAAAAAATGCAGATTTAATAGTTGTAACATTTAAACCAACCCTAACCTTTAATGAAGATATTCGTTTGAAAAACAATACTTCAATTACCAATCCCGATTCATTAATTATTTTTAAATTAAATGATTCATTGGGTGCTAATGTGCCTTTTACATCATCAATATCTGGGAAAGTAATCACCATTACTCCTAGTAGTAATTTTATCAATAAGCAAGTGTATTACTTGGCTTTAAAATCAAATAGGGTAGAAGATTTAAGCGATAATGCTTTAGCTGGGTATCAGTTTACTAGTTTTAAAACTATTGCTATTCAAACACCATTAACAGCTGGCGATATAGTTCCTGTAGCTTACAGAATGAATGCAACTGGAGCAGATGATGAAATTGCATTTTTAAGTTTTGTTAATATTTTAGAAGGCACTATTCTTAATTTAACAGATGCTAAATATACGGATAATGCACAGCCACAATGTGTTGGTGGCATTAGCTGGACAGCTCCTACAGGCGGCATAGCTGCTGGTACTGTTATTAACATCAATTTAACTACATTGGCAGCCAACAAAGGCACTGTAACAGGCTCAGGCTTTGGCTTAAGCAGTAGTGGCGACCAAGTAATATTTTATACCGGTACTGCTGCTGCGCCAACTTTTGTAACCGCTTTAAGCAGTAATGCATGGATAAATAGCAACATTTCTTGCAGTGGTAGTTTATCTAAAATTCCTGCTACTCTAGCAGATGGTGTTTCTTCTATTAATTTAAGCACTGCCAATGGTAATGTATCTGGTAATTCTGTAAATGGGTATTACAAAGGCATTCAAACATTGAGTAAAGCAACTTTGAAAGATTCTATCTTAAATCCATTAAATTGGCAAATAGCCGATGCTGGAACCAATCCTCAAACATGGCCAACATGGGCTTTTCCTGGCCCACCAAGTATTGTAAATGCCAAAGTAATAAATAATACAACACTACAAGTTGTTTTTAATAAAGATTTAGACAATACATCTGCTACAAATACTGCTAATTTTACAGGAATAGCTGGATTAACTAGTGTTACCAGAACAAATAATGTAACAAAAGCAGATACTTTAACCTTAGTATATTCAACTCCTTTTTTAAATGCTACTACTTACACTTTAGTTGTAAGCAATGTAAAAGATGCAAACAATATAGCTTTATTTACCCCATATAACTATACATTTACCTACAATACAACCATTGCTTGGGAGAAAAACTTTATAGTAGTAAACGAAGCAGCCAATACCCTTACAGTTAATTTAAATCTTACAAATCCATCTACAAGCAGTGTACTTGCCGAAATCCAAGGTGTAGGATTTAGCACTGCATCATCTGCCGATTATACTTTAAGCAATCAAACGCTTAATTTTATAGGTACTAGCAACAGCCTACAAACCATTACTATACCTATCAATAATGATAATTTAAGCGAACAGGACGAGTATTTTGTAATTACCTTAAAAAATTCAGTAGGCGCAACTATAACAGGTGATGCCAGTCTTACGATATACATAAGAGATAACGATAGAATAGCTCCAACCCCAACTAAATCTGTTGAATTAAACTATATTAGCAGTTTCGACCCAAGCCCTATTACTGGTAGTACTACCGAAATAGTAGTGCACGATTCGGCTACCAATAGATTATTTACCACTAGCGCCATTCAAGACCGTTTAGATATTGCAGATTTTTCAAATCCTGCGGCTATTACGCTTATTAAAAGCATTGATATGGCAATCTATGGCGGCATTACTAGTGTAGCTGTAAAAAATGGATTAGTAGCAGTAGCCAGTCCGAATGCAAATGAGCAACTAAATGGCCAAGTAGTATTTTTTAATACCAATGGCGATTATATTTCAAAAGTAACTGTGGGTGCATTGCCAGATAATATCTCATTTTCGCCAGATGGCACCAAAGTATTAACAGCCAACGAAGGACAGCCAAGCCTAGATTATTTAACCGATCCAGAAGGAACAGTATCCATTATAGATGTAACTAGTGGTGCTGCCAATATTACCCAAGCAAACGTAACTACATTAAATTTTACAAGCTTCAATGCACAAGAAAGCACGTTAATAGCCAGCGGTATACGCAAAACAAAATCATCAAGCACCTTATCTCAAGATTTAGAGCCAGAGTATGTTACAACATCTGCCGATAGCAAAAAAGCATGGGTAGTATTACAAGAAAACAATGCCATAGCCGAAATAGATTTATTGACCAAAACCATCACCACTATTTGGCCTTTAGGTACTAAAAATTGGAATACAGGCGCTAATGCCTTTGATGCAAGTGATAACAACAAAGAAATACTATTGAGCAATTGGCCAATAAAATCTTTCTTTATGCCCGATGGTATAGCCAATTATACAATAGCAGGCACCACCTATATAGTAACTGCTAACGAGGGCGATGAAAAAGAATATAGCACCCTTAACGAAAGAGTAGCCCTAAACTCGCCATTGTATAAATTAGATTCTGCAAAATTCCCCAATGCTGCATTCTTAAAAAAGGACTATAATATGGGCCGCTTAAGAGTTACCAACCTAAATGGTGATATCGATAAAGATGGTGATTTTGATGAAATAT
Source organism: Bacteroidota bacterium (assembly GCA_013205405.1). GTDB lineage: Bacteria > Bacteroidota > Bacteroidia > NS11-12g > UBA955 > JABMMZ01. The sequence continues at coordinate 11,533 of JABMMZ010000083.1, forward strand.
ATATGGTGGGCTCTCGCTCTTTCTCTATATTCAATACAAGCACAAAAGCCCTGTCTTATGATAATGCAAGCGATTTTGAATTGATTACATCGCAAGATACAAGTATTAATAAACTATTTAATGCAGATAACGAAAGCAATACACTTAAAGGCCGAAGCAGAGCCAAAGGGCCAGAGCCTGAAGGTGTAACTATAGCCAATATTCAAGGTAAGTATTTTGCCTTTGTAAGCATAGAAAGAATAGGTGGTGTAATGGTGTATGATATTACTAACCCAAATGTACCGGAATTTGTTCAATATGCCAATACTAGAAACAGATCTACCTTTGCAGGCGACAATGGTCCTGAAGGCATTACTTACATTCCTAAAAATCATACACCACAAGGAAAAGCTTACGTACTAGTAGCCAACGAAATAAGCGGAACCATAACCAGCTATGAATTAAAAAGCAATATTCCAACTACAAATATTTCAACTATTGAAAACACATCAGAACTAATTGTGTTTCCAAATCCAGTCAATAGCAATATTGTTTATTTTAGTGAGACCATAAGTTTACAATTGTTAGATATACAAGGTAAAGTAGTAGCCCAGTATGAGGATATAAACCACATCAATGTTCAAGGATTAGCCAAAGGCATTTATACCATTAGAACTGATAAAGGCATAGCTAAAAAACTAATTGTAGAATAATATTTTATTATACTCCTCTTTAAAAAGCCCTGCATAAATGTGTGGAGCTTTTATACCATTGGTTAGTCTTGGAGACTAGCCAAGTGAAAAAAAATACAATTTCAAGAAAAATTTGGCATTATAGCTTAGGCGACCTTCGGTTTTTTCTTTGCCAATCTCAAATCCAAGTTCTTTCAGATCGATATGCTCCACAAAGGCTTCTATGACTATAACTGCATTGTCTTTTTATGGTCTCTTCTAGGCTTCCAAAGCTCATTTGATCTCGATGTACACTTACTTTTATTTACTTTTGATGGTCATATATCACTTTTTTATTTCTGTATTTTGTATATTTTTAGACCCAAACTAACAGTCTGTGTTGTGAATATAGGAAAGTTTTTTTCACAGACTGACGTTAAAAATCACACCTTCTTTTTTTCAGATATTATAAAAATTAAATTCAGCATGAATCAAATTTATAGATTGCTATAAGTTTTGTATTTTTGCGCCTTGTTATGATGACCGAGGAACTGATAAAAACTTACTTGAATAGTTTGCGTTTAGATTTTAATTTATTTAAAGATTCTATTAAAGAGGTAAGTGATGATATAATGAATGAGGACTTCAGCCAATACCCTATTTTTGTTGCCCATCAGGCAGAAGTAGCACTTGGTGAAATAATATTGGATAGAGAAGAATTGCAAACCAATTTTACCTATCAAGCTAGTATTTTAGAAGATTTTGTTTCTAAAAATATTATAAAACCCAATAATGTTAACAAATTTAAAGAGGCTTTTAAAGACCCAAAAAAGTTTTGTTGCATTTTTTTAGTTACAGAGTATGGTGCCCAATTTGTATTTGTACCATTTGAAATAACCGAGGAAAAACATACTGAATGAAAGAAGTAGCTATTGTTATATTAAATTTTAATACTCAAAAATTTTTAGCCGATTTTTTACCTTCTGTATGCGCTACCAATTACCAAAATTATAGAATAATAGTAGCAGATAATGCCTCTACAGATAATTCTGTTGAATTTATAAAAACACACTATCCGCAAGTAGAATTAATTGTATTAGACCAAAATTATGGTTTTACGGGTGGTTATAATAAGGCTTTGGCGCAAGTAAAATCAGATTATTATGTACTATTAAATAGCGATGTAAAGGTGGAACCTAATTGGCTAAACGCTATAGTAACATTAGCCGAAAGCAGTTCTAAAATTGCCGCTATTCAGCCTAAAATATTAAGTTATAATACACCTACTGAATTTGAATATGCAGGTGCAAGCGGTGGATTTATAGATAAGTATGGTTTTCCTTATTGCAGAGGGCGTATTTTTGATACTATAGAAACCGATAATAGCCAATATAACAATGCCCAACCTGTTTTTTGGTGTACTGGTGCAGCTTTATTTATCATAGCTAATTTATACCACGAAGTGGGCGGTTTGGATGCTGATTTTTTTGCTCACATGGAAGAAATAGATTTATGTTGGCGTTTGCAAAATAGGGGTTATGAAGTTTGGGTATGCCCTAATAGCGTTGTTTACCATGTAGGTGGGGGTACCTTGCAAAAAGAAAATCCTAAAAAAACGTATTACAATTTTAGAAATGGTTTAATACTTTTATTAAAGAATTTACCAAAGCATAAATTGGTAGGTATTATTCTGATACGTTTGTTTTTAGACCACGTAGCTGCTTACCGTTTCTTATTTCAGGGAAAATTTGGCGATTTTAAGGCCATAGCCCGCGCACATATGCATTTTTTATTTAAGTTTGGGTATTGGAAAGCCAAAAGAAATAATAGCGGCAATTTTGATGCTTATACCAATTCATTGGTTTACAAGAAAAGTATTGTTTGGCAATATTTTAAAAACAAAAAGGATACTTTTACTAAATTACTTCAATAATATCTCTCTGATATTCTTTTTAATGTTTTCTGATATTTTTAATGTTGGAATATCGTTGGTATCATTATTAAAGGGGTCTTCTATTTCTTCGGCTATTAGCTCTAAACTTACCAATACATAAAATACAAATACCACAAATGGCACCATCCAATAGCCTAAATTGAAGGAGTATCCAAAGGGAATAGTCATAACATAAAAGAAAATAAACTTTTTAATAAATAAAGAATAAGAAAATGGTATAGGTGTATTTTTTATGCGCTCGCATCCTCCGCAAACATCAGTAAAAGTTTGCAGTTCAGTATTCAAAAACAAAAGTTCTTCATTGTTAATTAATCCTTTCTTTTTTAGTAAAAATACTTTGTTGTAAATTATACTGGCAACTCTATTGGGTTGATGTAAAATACTTTCATTGGCCGTTAATTCTGGATGATCTATTTCATCTAGTTGAAGCCTGGTACTTTCTTGCGATAATTTTTCGGTTAAAACAAATGCATAGTAGCTGATTGCTTTAGAAAAAAAATCCCGATTTGATTTATCTTCTAGTGGTAAAATAGCATTTAATTTCAATGCTAAATTCCGTGAACTATTCACTAAGTTTCCCCACAATTTTCTGCCTTCCCACCATCTGTCGTAAGCTGTATTGGTTCTAAATACCAATAACATAGACAACACAAAACCTAACAGGGTATGTAAGTTTGTAATATTCTTTAATTTATTTTCTGCTCCTAGTTTAAAAATATTTATTTCCAAATAGGCTATAATCAAAGCATAAAAAGCTATGAAAATCATTAATGGAATCAGCCGTTTAAAGGTATCCGCTTTATGTAATCTGAAAATAAAGGTAAACCAATCTTTGGGGTTGTAAGCAATCATATTATTTTACAAATGTAGCAGAAATAAGTTGTTTAAAAGTAAAAAAGGGGTCGATTACTTATGTAGTCGACCCTTTTTTCTATTTGTCTTTTATTCTTTAATCTAGGATAATTATTTTTTCAGTGTATTGAACATTTTGCGATTGTCGTTTAATTTGATAAATACCCGCAGCAAATGCTTTAACATTGATTATTTCATTGCCTTTAAAGTTAGCATATTTATAATTTATGCAAAAAAAATGATCAGAAATACAAATTTTTTTAATGAGTGATTTAATAATAAAATACTTCTTATTTTAGTAAGACGTGTTTAGTTATTTTTATAAATCTGTATTATTTTACCAATATAACTTTTTCTGTAATAAAGCTTTCTTTGCCTACTATTTGAATAAAGTAAATACCTTTCTGAAAAGCACTTAAATCTAATTGTATAGCATTATTGCCTTTTACTAAGTTACTAGCGTTTGAAATAATATGTTGTCCAAATATATTTACTACATTTACTTTTATTTCTGAATCGTCTTGTAAATTTAATGAAACTTTATAAACACCCGCACTTGGATTGGGCTTAATAGTTACATTAGATATAAATGAGGCTAGCTTAGTAACAAATACAATTCTAGAAATATTAACTTTAGCACTAAAATTTACTTCCTTGATTCTATAGTATATTTCTCCGGGCTCTAAATTACTAATATTATCTACATATTCATATTCGCTCATTTGTGCGGAGTTCTTACTTTTTACAGTTGCTATATCAGTAAACTTATAACCATCTATGCTTCTTTCTAAGATAAATTCCTTGGTCGTTTCTTCATGGCTAGTTTGCCATTTGATATGACTAAACGTATTATTTGAAAGTTTTGCAGCTACATTATTTAATTCTATTGGCAATGGAACAGAAGATATTGCAAAACACAAGTCGTTCCAAGTTGCACCTGCATTAACAGGAAGAAAAACTCTCACTACGCCAACTGATGCGTAATTGAATGAAGTTAAATCTATCCAACGGTCGTATAGCGATGTGCTTGTCGTGGAGTAGTCAAAAGGAGTTACTGCAGTTGTATTATCGAATACCGTTGTTCCTGCACAATAAGCAAAAATAAAATCTTCATATTGTGCAGCATATCCAGCTCGGTCAAAGTTTCCGTAAACAGAATCAATTGTATATCCTGAAGGAACGATGTATTCTTTATAGCTCCAACCGCCTGACCAAGTGTTATCAATAGTGTCTCGCGTATTAAAGCAAACGGTATCTACCTGTGCTGTGCATTTATCTTTGTAAAACTTAGTACGCTACTTACTAATAATACCATCATAATTGTTTTTTTCATAATTTAATTTTTAAAATAAATTGATTCGCATAATTTCATAGTTTACTTCTATAACTTTACCATAATTCAGCAAATATAATTTAATTATTTGATTATTAATTAGACATTGGCATAATTAATCAAATCGGTCTGATTAATTAGACTCTGTCTGCTAAAATTATATTAATTTTAGTACGCTTAAAGTACAAACTAAACCAATCAAAACTTTTTTCTTCTCAATAAATATTTAGTGACTGTAATTAGAAGAGCACATACTATATTCAAATTCACAATTATTATATTTAAAAGTTAAATGTAAAGTTTAAACTTTGGAAGAAAATTATGAAATACTAAACTAATATATTTCTACCTACTTAGGTACATGCTTTTTTTACTGTAAATTTCTCTAAATTCACTGTCTTTAGTGTCTTTAACAAATAATATGGCTTCGCCTGTACTCTTCATTTCGGGGCCTAATTCTCTATTCACATTAGGAAACTTACTGAAAGAAAATACTGGTATTTTAATAGCATATCCTTTTGGTTTTTGTACGATAGTAAAATCTTTAAGTTTATTAACACCCAACATAATTTTAGTAGCAATATTTATATAAGGTACATCGTAGGCTTTGCATATAAAAGGAACAGTTCTACTAGCCCTTGGATTGGCTTCTATTACATAAACTTTTTCATCTTTTATAGCAAATTGTATATTTAATAAGCCTCTAATATTCATATTAAAAGCAAGTTTTTTGCTATACTCTTCCATTTGGTGTTTTACATTTTCGCTAAGACTAAAAGGAGGTAATACTGCATTGCTATCGCCACTGTGAATGCCGGCTGGTTCTATGTGTTCCATCATACCTATTACATGGCAATTTTCTCCATCGCATATTACATCACATTCGGCCTCTTCTGCTCTGTCTAAAAAATGATCTATTAAAACTCTATTTCCAGGCAAATCTCCTAATAAACCTATAACTGCAGCTTCTAAATCTTCATCGTTAATTACTATTTTCATACCCTGCCCGCCTAAAACATAACTAGGGCGAACCAATACTGGATAACCAACTTCGTGTGCAATATTCACCGCTTCTTCCGCTGTTTCGGTAACACCATAATTAGGATAAGGAATATCTAATTTTTTTAATAAATCACTAAATAAACCTCTGTCCTCACTCATGTCCATATCTGGAAAACTGGTGCCTATTATTTTAATTCCTTTTTCATGCAGCTTTTGTGCAATTTTTAGTGCTGTTTGTCCACCTAACTGTACAATTACTCCTTCAGGTTTTTCTAATTCTATTATTTCAAATACATGTTCCCAATAGACTGGTTCAAAATATAGCTTACTTGCCATATCAAAATCAGTGCTTACGGTTTCGGGGTTACAGTTTATCATTATGGCCTCGTAGCCACTCTCCTTAGCTGCTAATAAACCATGAACACAGCTATAATCAAACTCTATCCCTTGGCCAATTCTATTGGGTCCACTACCTAGCACTATTACTTTCTTTTTGTCTGTTACTACGCTTTCATTTTCACCTTCAAAACACGAGTAAAAATAATTGGTAGGCGAGGGAAACTCTGCAGCACAGGTATCCACCATTTTATAGGTACGTGTTATACCTAGTTTTTTACGTTTAGCATACACATCATCTTCATCACAATTTTTAAGTAAGAAAGCAATTTGATAATCACTGTACCCTTTTTGTTTAGCAGTACGAATTAAATTTTCAGGCAATGTATCTAATGTAAATCGTCTTATTTCTTTTTCAGTATTAACTAAATCTAAAATCTGCTCTAAATACCAACGGTCAATGCGTGTTATTTTTTGAATGGATGTAAGTGGTATGCCCAATTCTACAGCGTCTTTTAAGTGAAATAATCTATCCCAACTTGGGTTTTCCAAACTATGTGTAATTTCATCCAAATTTCTTGTTCCTGTACCATCAGCTCCCAGGCCAAATTTACGTATTTCTAAACTTTGACAAGCTTTTTGCAAAGCCTCTTGAAAACTTCTGCCTATGGCCATTACCTCACCTACCGATTTCATTTGTAAACCAAGTTGCTTATTAGCTCCTTTAAATTTATCAAAATTCCAACGTGGTATTTTTATAATAACATAATCTATAGCCGGTTCGAAAAATGCGGAGGTCGTTTTAGTTACAGGGTTTTTAAGTTCATCTAAGTTATAGCCAATCGCTAATTTAGCTGCTATTTTAGCAATAGGATAACCCGTAGCTTTACTTGCTAAGGCAGAAGAGCGCGAAACTCTTGGATTTATTTCTATAGCGATTATTTCTTCATCCTCTGGATTTACAGCAAACTGGACATTACATCCACCCGCAAAATTACCTATGCTGCGCATCATCAAAAATGCCATATCTCTCATTTTTTGAAAACAAGTATCACTTAATGTCATGGCTGGCGCAATGGTTATACTGTCGCCTGTATGTATGCCCATTGGGTCTAAGTTTTCAATCGTACATATTACAGCTATATTTTGAGCATTATCGCGTAATACCTCTAACTCATATTCTTTCCAACCTAAAACAGCTTGTTCTACTAGAACTTCGTGCGAAGGAGAAGCTTCTAAGCCTACTTTTAATGCCTCGTCTAACTCACCTTTATTTTTTACAAAACCACCACCTGTGCCGCCCAATGTAAACGATGGGCGAATAACCAATGGATAGCCTATTTCTCGTGCTATTTCTTTACCTTCTAAATAGGAGTTAGCGGATCTACTTCTAGCTACACCAATACCAATATCTATCATCAATTGGCGAAATAATTCTCTGTTTTCTGTTTTTTGAATAGCAGCAGTGTCTACCCCAATAATTTTAACATTATATTTTTCCCATAAGCCAATGTCTTCAGCTTCAATGCATAGATTCAAAGCAGTTTGACCTCCCATAGTTGGCAATACAGCATCTATTTGCCTTTCTTGTAAAATACTTTCAATAGATTTAACGGTAAGTGGTAACAAATATATATGGTCTGCAGTTACACTATCTGTCATAATAGTAGCAGGATTGCTATTAATTAACGATACTTCAATACCCTCTTCTCTGAGTGAACGAGAAGCTTGGCTACCTGCGTAATCAAACTCGCAAGCTTGACCTATAACGATAGGACCACTTCCGATTATTAAAACTGACTTAATGGAATTATCTCTTGGCATTTAAAATTAAAATTTGACAAAATTAAGGTTTTATACCAAATTGAAATAACAATGTGGAGAAGTAGCTGAAATTAATATTTCTTTTTCTACCCTTCCCTTTTCACTAACATATATCTATTTTCCTCTAGCTTTAAATAGCCATACTCATAGCAAAAACGATACAAAGTACCGGTTTTAGTAATATACTCGTTGGTATAAAAAGAAAAATTAAATTCAGCATCTTTCAGTTTTTTTTCCATAACGGTAATTTTGCCTTCTGTAGGTATTAATTCTTGCAGAATTTTTCTATTTTTCTTTAAAATACTATTGACCTTTTTTACATAAATGCTGTCATCGCTATTTAGTTTATTATTATGATTATTGCGACAGGCATCATCACAAAACTTTTTATCTTTTCGCCCATTTAAAGGCTTACCACAATCTAAACAAACTCTTGATTCTGCCATAATATTATGCTTTTTTTGCTTTCAATTTACTTATCCAATAGGTTACTCCTTTGGAAGGCGTTTTTAATTCACCTTGCCATTTACCACCCATTTTTAACATTGTTCTATAAAAATAGCCTGAGGTTAATTTCCATTTTTGCATAAATTGTTTGCGACCATCATTTTTTACTATCTTGCCTGTAGATTTACTCATAAAATGATACACTTTACTTTCGCCAATTCCTTTAAAATAACGCACACCCTCTTGCCATAATTTCATACTAAAATCTGGATCGCTATACATGCCAGGGCTAAACTCTTCACTATAGCCTCCCACCATGTCCCATAGTGCTTTTGGCACTAAATTAGGAGGCCAACTAGCCCCATTCCAATCTTCCATTTTAAAAGATTTATAGCTATCCATCAGGGATTTTTCTTTAAAATTTTTTATGTCACCAAAATCTAAACCTTGCAATATATTAGCATCTTTACCTTCTTTTGGTTCTATCATTGTGCTAGAAATAAAGAAGTTTTGATGCCCAATTGTTTCCATGTCTTTTACTAAAAAATAATCCCATCCAGGCAAGGCATACATATCGTCATTAAAATAACAAATAAAATCGGTTTTAGCAAGTTTAGAAGCATAATTCAATGCTTTACAAATTCCAATATTTTGCTGACTGTGGGTATATTCCATAGCTTCATCTTTAGCCCATTGCAAACTGCCATCGCTACCATCATTTATATGTAAAATAATTTGATGCGAAAAAGTAGAGTTTTTTTTTAGGCTCTCTACGCAGGTTTTTAAGTATGTTAAATTATTCCATGTAGGAATCAGAATGCTAAACATTAAAGCAAAGAAAAAGCAATTAGATGGTTTTATCTAATTGCTTTTTTAAAAAAATTATTTTTTATTCTTTAATTTAAGCTTTTGGCTCTTCTGTAGGGGCTTTGTCATCATCACCATCAAATTTATCTTTGATGTTTTCGATAGTATCAGATGCTTTGTGTTTTAATTCTTCAATTTTATCACTTGCTTGGTCGTTCAATTCTTCAATTTTGTTTTCAATTTTATCAATATAAGGTGCTGCAGTTTCTTTCAAATCGCCTAATTTATCTTCAGCTATTTCTTTCCATTCTTGTGCTTTATCACCAATTGCGTCTACAGCATCTTCTACTTTATCTTGTATACTTTCAATAAAACTTTTGCTTTCTGTAGTTGCTGTTTTGACTGCGTTAGTTGCTTTAGTTGCAGTAGCAGTAGTAGCTGCTTTTAGTTCTTCAATTTTACCACCAAAAAGTGATTTAATTTTGTTTAATATGCTCATTTTGTAATTTTTTAATTTCTGCAAGTTTAGTTAAAAAATATTAAAACAATGTTTTTATTACGTTAATAAATTTTCGCTCTTAAAATATGATAATTTAATTTTACGTTTGCAGTATAATTAATTTTTATGTCAGAAAACATTTTGGTAATAGGTAGTTGCGGTCAGTTAGGTACCGAGCTGGTAGAATCTTTAAGAAAAATATATGGCGATGCAAATGTTATTGCTTCTGATATTAGACAAAGTGATGACGCCATATTTAAACAAGGACCATTTGAAACATTAGATATTTTAGATAAAAATAAACTATCAGAAATTTTAACACAATATAAACCTACCCAAGTATACCATTTAGCAGCATTATTAAGTGCTACAGCAGAAGCCAAACCTAAATTAGGATGGACACTGAATATGGATGGATTGTTTAATGTGTTAGATGCTGCTATAGATTTTAAAATAGGAAAAGTATATTGGCCTAGTAGTATTGCTGTTTTTGGTCCGAATACCCCTGTTAATAATACACCTCAGAACTGCGTAATGGACCCTAATACTATTTATGGTATTAGCAAACAAGCTGGCGAACGCTATTGCGAATACTATTTTCAAAAACGCGGAGTAGATGTTAGAAGCATACGATACCCTGGTCTTATTGGGTACAAAAGTGCTCCTGGTGGAGGCACTACAGATTATGCTGTAAGTATATACCACGATGCCTTAACCGCTGGCAAGCACAATTGTTTTCTTTCTGAAAATACTGAATTGCCTATGTTGTATATGCCCGATGCTTTAAAAGCTACCTTAGATATTATGCATGCACCGGCAGATAAAATAAAAATAAGAAGCAGTTATAATCTTTCAGGAATGAGTTTTGCGCCTAAAGAAATTACAAAAGCTATTCAAAAATATATACCTGAATTTACTACAGAATACAATCCAGACAAACGACAAGCTATAGCCGATAGCTGGCCTAATAGTATTGATGATGCTGAAGCAAGACAAGATTGGGGATGGCAGCCATCTTATAATTTAGATACTATGACCAAAGATATGTTAGTTAATTTGGCACCTACTTATGGCAAAACTTTAAGTCTTTAATTTTTATTTAGAAAGATGAAATTAGTTAATAAATTTAATGCTTTAGAGCTTAAAAAAAAACTAATTGAAAGTACTGAATCGCGCACTACTGTCTCTTTTTATAAATATCATAAAATAGAAGATCCTCAAACTTTTCGAGATAATTTATTTATTGAGTGGCGTAAACTTAATGTTTTAGGCAGAATATATATTGCATCTGAAGGAATAAATGCCCAATTATCTGTTCCAACAGAGCTTTTTGAAAGCTTTAAAAAGGAACTTTACACTATCGATTTTTTAAATAATATTCGTCTGAATATTGCAGTAGATGATAATGGAAAATCCTTTTTTAAACTAGCTATAAAAGTAAGGATAAAAATAGTAGCTGATGGTATTTCTGACCCTACTTTTGATGTTTCAAAAATAGGAAAGCACCTAAAAGCTGAGGAATACAATGCTTTAACAGAACAGAAAGATATTACCATTATAGATATGCGCAACCATTATGAAAGCGAGGTTGGTCATTTTGAAAATGCAGTATTGCCCGATGTAGATACTTTTAGACAACAATTGCCCTTTGTAGTTAATTTATTGGAAGATAAAAAAGACAAGCCAGTAGTAATGTATTGTACTGGTGGAATAAGATGTGAAAAAGCCAGTGCTTACTTATTGCATAAAGGATTTACAGAAGTTTACCAATTGGAAGGTGGTATTATAAAATATGCCCAAGAAGTAAAAGAAAAAGGCTTAGAAAATAAATTTCATGGTAAAAATTTTGTTTTTGATGAACGCTTAAGTGAAAGTATTTCAAATGAGATAATAGCCAAATGCCACCAATGTGTTAGTCCTTTTGATGTACACAGCAATTGTGCCAATGTAGCCTGTAATTTACTGTTTTTACAATGCACTAGTTGTAAGTTTAAATACAATCATTGTTGTAGCGAAGAATGTAAAACTATTTATGCCATGCCCGAAGAAGAACAAAAAGCACTAAGAAGAGGTAAGCAATATGGTCGTTTGGTATTTAAAAAGGGACGTAAAATAAAAACTTAACATTCTTATTATTTGGTGATTAGAAAAATTCTTTTATATTTTCCTCAACCTCTAAAAAATATAAAACATTATGAATTTTTTTCAATTTTAGTGCCTGCCTTAGTAGCACTCCCAATTGGATTTATTTGGTATAATCCAAAAGTATTTGGCAATGCGTGGATGAAAACCATTGGTAAAACAGAACAAGAACTTAAAGATGGATTACCAAATATGGTTTTAGTTTTTGGTTTAATTTTTGCATTTATGATTGCGCTTGTAGTAACCACAAATGTTATTCTCCAAATTGGTAATAATTGTTTAGATCATATATGGGATAGTTTAAAAGCTTTGGTGTTGATGATTTACCATTGGTGCAATTTCACGCATCTCCTATTGATTGGTTTAGCAATTTTAGTGGTGCGTATCATAACTTTTAAAAATAATAATTAATTATAAAAAAGAGAGGTTAATACAACCTCCTTTTTTATGTCTAAAAAATTAAACCTAAATTTGCCCTTCAGTATGAAATTTATTGCACCTACCTTATTAAAAGAAAAAACGATTATAGACGTTAGAGTACCCGATATTTTTGAAAGAGGATTTATTCCCAATTCAATTAATGTAGGATTAAATGGTCCTTTTGAAGAACTTTTTCAACAATTATTAAATAATTTAAATGAAGAATTAATTATTATAGCAGACAACAATGAAATAGCAGAAGAAAGAATTAATAAAATGGGCTATAACAATCTGTTATTTCTAGAAAATGGCTACACTACATACTTAGAAGCGGCATTGCCTATTGACCTTATCATTAGTATTACAACCGAAGAATTTGAATTAGACTTAAACTTTAAAGAAGAATATGTATTAGACGTTCGCCAACCCCATAAATATGAAGAAGGACATGTACAAGATGCTGTCAATATTCCAGCTAATACAATCTTAAATAGCACCGAATTGCCCGATAAAAATACGGCCATTTATGTATATTGCAATGGTGGTTATAGAAGCATGATAACTTCTAGTTTATTGCGGAAAAAAGGTTATAGAAATATCCGCAATATCTATGGTGGTATTACAAAAATAAAAGAAACAAAAGTACCTATTGTTAGTTCCAAAGTTTCTAAATAAAAAGATTGAATACAAGAAATACCATACCGTTTTTAAAGTTCCTTTCTCTGTGGCTGCTATTTCATTTTTTAATTGGTCATTTTAAAACTATTGATAAAGCGCCTATGGGAGTGCATCAAGGGGCACAATGCGACAGAGCGAGCTTAGCACAAAATTACTATTATAATGGTTTAAGATTTTTTTATCCAGAGGTAAATGAAACCTTTTGTGGCGATGGTATAGTTTCTGTAGAAATGCCTTTACCGAGTTATTTCGCAGCCATTTTATACAAATTTTTCGGCTACAACGAACAATGGTTTCGCTTACTTACTTTTACTTTTTTTACTATTGGAATGTACGCCCTTTTTCTATGGTTCAAATTGTATTTTAAAACATTGACTGCCTTTGCCTTATTATTAATTATAAATTCATCGCCCATTATTTTATTTTATAGTATTAGTTTTTTGCCTGATATAGTTTCTTTATCTTTGGTTTTAGTGGCTTGGTACTTATTTTTTAGACAACACATTTCACATCCATTTTTACCTCTAAAAAATCACAATGTTTATCAATACTTTTTATTATTACTTTAAGTCTTAGTTTAGCCATAAAAACAACTTCTGGTATACAGTGGTTTAGTATGTTAGGTCTTTTGTTTTTAAGTTATTTTAGATTCCTTAAAATTGAATTACTGCAAAGAAAAAAACTAATTATTTCACTTGCTATTGCTTCGCTAATGCCCATTGGTTGGCAATTATGGAGTAGGCATTTAGGCGAACATCACCGAAAAGAATACTTTATGATGCAAGTGCCCCTCTCCGAAAATTGGACTCATTTCAAAAATGCGTTTGACTGTTACTTTGCCAATTGGCCTGAACAAACTTTAGGAAATCCTATTATTTACTTGGCGCTTAGCTTATTAGTAATTATTATTTTCTTAAAAAAATGGATAAATCCCACCTTGTACTTTTTATCATTAATAAATACCATTGGCAGTGTTTTATTTTTTGGTTTAATGGTGCAACAGTTTAAATATCATGATTATTATATTATTTGTTTAATGCCAATGTTTTTTATCAATTGGATAGCTTTAGCGAGTGCCTTGCCCAAAATAAAATCTAAACACTGGTACTTTAAAGTGGCCATTTTCGGTTTAGTTATTTATGCGTTTTCATTTCAATATAAATTGGGTAAACGTAACTTTGAAGAGCGTTTTGAAAAAGGAAATTATTGGGAGCAATCTCAGCAAGATATAGAAGATTATAAACAGTTTAAAATTAAATTAAATGCCGTAGGCATTAATTATACTCATAAAGTGGCTGCTGGTTATGATGGTGCTCCTAATAATATGCTATATTTATTACATTTAAGAGGATTCAGAGTGCAGGCCAATGAACATTCCGATCGTAAAAATAAAATAGTAAAAGATTGTCAACCTCTTATTCTAATTATAAATGATAGTAATATGCTTAATGAATACAAGGCCTTTGTTAAAAGTGTTAAACTAAAAGCCGAGTATAAATATTTAAAAGCTTATGAGGTTTTGTATTAAGCTGCTTAATTAAAAATAGCAAACTTAATACTTGAATAAATAGTAGCAAAAACAATGATAAAACCTACTAAATATCAAAAATATGCTTGCTTTGTGGTATGGGCATTTAGCCAAAGGCGGCTGAAACCACTTAGTCCTGCTATAATTATACTAATAGGCAACCAATATACCAATGCCGAAATATTTTGAACAAACACCATATAGCTCACCAGAGCTATAAAACCGCCTGCCGCTATCGTGTGGCTACTGATGCTAAATTTAAGGTTGATATGCAAATTAACTATCAAGCTTAAAACACATCCAATCATAAAATAAATAGGTAAACCACGCATATCATTTTTTAACAATTGATATACTGTTATGCTTAATAAAACAGATATAAAAGCATATGGAATGGTGCGTTGCTTATGATTAGATATTTGAAAATTATCTACAAATTTAAATTGTTTTAACAGTAAAATAGCTAAGGTTGGGATAACAATAGTGTTGATGGATAAATAAAGTACAAAAGAAAATAACTGATCTTCATAATACCTGCTATTGTAATATGGATGAAAGTATAAAATTATAAATATTCCAAAGTTTAATAAAATTAATGGGTGCAGAATAATTGAGAAAAACCATGCTATTTTATTTATCATCAGTAGAATTATAAATTAAGCTAAAACGGGCACTTGGCGTGGTGCATATTTAACCGCAATATCTGCAATAGCTTTAATATGTGCAGGTGAAGTACCACAACAACCGCCTACCATATTTACCCAGCCTTGTGCCATAAATTCTTCTACTACTTTGGCCATAGCCTCCGGACTTTCATCATACTGACCAAACTCGTTTGGTAAGCCTGCATTGGGATATGCGGTAGTATACGCCCAAGCCACTTTGCTTAGCTCACTAATATGGGGTATCATATCTTTAGCACCTAGCGCACAATTTAAACCAATGCTCAATAAATCTGCATGTGAAACAGAATACCAAAAAGCTTCAGGTGTTTGCCCGCTCAGGGTGCGTCCACTGTTATCTGTTATAGTTCCCGATACCATTACGGGAATATCTATACCTCTTTCTTCTTTTAATTTATTAATAGCAAATAAGCCTGCTTTTACATTCAAAGTATCAGTCACAGTTTCTAATAAAAGCATATCTACTCCCCCGTCTAATAAGCCTTTGGCTTGCTCCGTAAAAGCCTCTACAAGCTCATTAAAAGTTACCGACCTAAACCCAGGATTATTAACATCTGGAGACATGGAGCTTAATTTGGTAGTAGGCCCCATAGCACCTGCCACAAAACGAGTCTTTTGAGGGTTTAATGCTGAGTATTTGGCTGCTGCTGCTTTTGCTATTTTTGCAGCTTCTAAATTCATTTCATATACCAAATCAGTCATTTTATAATCTTCCATACTAATGGCTTGCGCATTAAAAGTATTGGTTTCTAAAATATCTGCTCCAGCCTCCAGAAATTGTTCATGAATAGCTGAAATTATTTGCGGTTGTGTAAGTACCAATAAATCGTTATTGCCTTTTACACTGTGTTCAAAATTCTTAAAACGCTCTCCTCTATAATCTTCTTCTGTTAATTTATAGGTTTGTATCATGGTGCCCATTGCGCCATCTATTAACATTATTCTTTTAGCAAGTATATCCTGAAGTTGTTGTTTTATGCTTGTCATAATTAGCCTACGAAGATATAAATAATACAGTATATTTAGTGTCTAAATTCAATGAAAAATTAAGGTAAAATTTATCTGAAAAAATTTGTAGGTTTGAAAATTCATAAAAAGTAATGTTTGAGCAATTAAAAAACGCAAGAGTTTTAGTAACAGGTGGTGCTGGTTTTATAGGCAATAATTTAGTGAGAAGACTTCTACAATGTGAGGTTTCGCAAATTGTTATAATGGATAATCAATCATCAGGAATGGCGGTATTTCTGCCAAATGATGCGCGTATTATTTTTGTAGGAATGGATATTGATAAGATGGATAAATTAAATTTTATCATCAATCAGCATACTTTCGATTATGTTTTTCATTTGGCAGCACATTTTGCCAATCAAAATTCTGTAGACCATCCTTTCAGCGATATTCAAACCAATATTGTGGGCACGGTGGGTCTTCTAGAAATTTTAAAATTCCATAAAAGCCTCAAAAAATTTATATATGCCAGCAGCAGTTGTGTATATGGTACTACCGAAAACATGACAGAAGAAACCTATATTTATCCTTCCGAAACACCTTACAGTATTAATAAATATACAGCTGAATTATATACCCAATACTACGCCCATTTGTTTCATATACCTACTTTAAGTATTCGTATTTTTAATACTTATGGGCCTTATGAAATGGCAGGAAAATACCGCAACGTTATTCCTAATTTTATTGAGAAAGCCATTAATGGTGAAGAATTAATTATAACAGGTACCGGTAAAGAAACACGCGATTTTACGTATGTTGAAGACTTAATAGACTTAATGCTTTTGGCCGCGTGTAGCGCATACCACGATGGTGAAATATTTAATGGTGGCACAGGTGCTAAAACGGAAATATTAAAAATGGCGGAAATTATTAAACATGAAACTAATTCAATCTCTGCTATTACCTTTAAACCTGCTCGTAATTGGGATAAAGTAAAGGATAGAATGAGTAATACCAGCAAAAGTGCCAATGCCTTAGGATATAGTCCTAAAGTGAGCATTGAAGAGGGTTTAAATAAAACCATTAAATGGTATCAAGACAATTACGATAAGGTAAAATCGCTTCAAAATTATTTTGAATAAAATGAGTGACAATAAACGAAAAGTACTGGTAGTATTACCAGCTTATAATGAGGAGGAAAATATTGGTGAATTGTTAGACCAAATACAATTTGCGCTAGAAGAAGATAGCAAAACAGATTACAAAGTTTTTGTAGTAAATGATGGAAGCGTAGATAATACCGCTGCTATAGTTTTAGAAAGATCTAAAACAATGCCCATAGATTTATTTACACATCCTGTAAACTTAGGTTTGGGTGCTACAATACGCGATGGTTTATACAGAGCGGTACAAGCCAGCAATCCTAAAGATATTATCATAACAATGGATGCAGATGCAACACACAATCCTGGGCTAATATTGCGATTGTTTAGAATGATAGTAGAAGGGCACGATGTGGTGATAGCCTCCCGTTTTCAACCGGGGGCTAGGGTTATAGGCTTGGCTTGGCATCGTAAATTATTAAGCTATACTGCCTCTATTATTTTTAGAATAACGTATCCTATAAAAGGGGTAAAGGATTATACCTGCGGATACCGTGCTTTTAGAGCAGATGTATTGCAAAGTGCTATGAAAGAATATGGCGATAAATTTGTAGACCAAGATGGTTTTCAATGCTTGGTAGATATTCTTTTAAAATTAAGAAGACGTAAGCTTTTATTTGGTGAAACCCCTTTTATACTGCGCTACGACCAAAAAGGTGGTATGAGTAAAATGAATGTTAGTAGAACCATCAAGAATACTTTGATATTAATTGTGAAAAGGTTTTTTGTTAAGTAGTTGATAGAATTTTCTACATTTTGAAGCATAAATTTTACAGAGCAATAAAATTAAAAATAGTTTTTTAAATTCGCAATTTCATTTTTCAAATGTAGCTTTTTAAAAAAATATTATGTTTCATTTAGTTTAAAAAAATTTTATTAACTTCTCAGCCATAATCTTCCCTTCTCTTACGGCATAATTAGTACCTCTATCTTCAGGATATATTTGTGCCATGGTATTGATGTATACATTAGGCAAAGGCGTTGTTTGAGGTGGTATTATTTTACTGTAATGTAAGGTTACTAATGGCTGTGAGTAGGCATCTTTCCATACATGGTAGTCCATTACCCACGAGGTATCAAAGGCAGGAAACATTTTTTGAATATAGGGAATGGCATACTCATAAAATTCTTTTTCTGTCATATTATACAAAGCCTCATCGGTAGGTAAATACTTAGATAAATACACAATATGTCTGCCTTTGTATGTTTCTACAGGTTCAAAATTAGTGTGTTCAATGACGCCTACAAATGGAAAACCTGGGTCATTTACATTCAACCAATAAATTTTACTTAAACTTTGATTTAATTCTAATGTTAAACAAACATTGCCTATGTATTGTACTTGATGCAAACTATCATAATACGTTTTATCTACATGGCTTTTCATTATTTTAGCAATAGCCGGAAATGGAATGGTTAATACTGTTTTATCTGCTTTATATTCCTCGCCTGTAGCAGTTTTTATGCTTTCATTACTTACCTCAGATATTTCCTTATTCAAATGGATAGTGCCTCCATTTTTGATGATTTCATTCACCATGCTTTCTGCAAGCGAGGCAAACCCACCCTTGTAATAGGCCAAACTTTCTTTTCCTTTTTCATCTCTGCTACTGCCTCTTAGTTTCAATTTATTCCAAAACCATACTGCCGAAACATCTTCTGCATATCTCCCAAATTTACCTTTTAAAAGGGGCTCCCACACTACCTGATAACCTTGCTTGCCGCATATTTTTACCAACCAGTCTTTAGCCGTTATGCTTTCCAATTTCATCCAATCTTTTACCACTCTTACTTTTAGTACTACAAAACCCAAACGAATACGGTTAATAAAGTTTAAGGGTTTAAATTTCAATAAATCTAAAGGCGAACTTAATTTAAAAAAATTGTTGGCATAATACATTCCATTATTACTGGGGCGAATGATAATATTTTCCTCACAATTCAAATCCTTTATAAGATCCATAATAGACTTGTCACTAGTAAACCAATGGTGGTAAAATTTCTCTAAATTTTGTCCATTTACTTTATAAGAGCCGGCTAATCCACCTACTTCGGCATCTTTTTCAAATACTGTAACCTTCCATCCAGCTTTTGAAAGATAATACCCCATGGTTAAGCCTGTAAAACCACCGCCTACTATATTTATCGAGTTACTCATTATGACTGCAAATGTATTGAATTGACTTAAAATACCAATATTGAAGTTTTTTTGTAATATTGCATTGCAATATATTTTTTAAAAAATAATGTCTAAGAAAGTAATAACAAACACCAAAACGGCACCTAAAAAAATAATACTTAATAATTCCAGACCTAGTTTTATAGAAAGAAATGCCTTAAAAATAGCCATTGCATTAGCCGTAATAGCCCTTTGTATTCGATTATATAGAATTGGCTACTTATCCCTTTGGGTAGATGAGTACATGCATGCTATTGCTGCTATTCATGGTAAATTTAAACATGGTGAAAATAATGGTATTTTGCTCACTTGGTTCAATACCACCTTTGCATTTATTTTTGGTAATACTGAGTTTTCTATGCGTTTTCCTGTTGCCTTATTAGGTGCTTGTTTAATACCCGCAGTATATGTTTTAGGTAAAAATTTAATGAATTATAAAGTAGGTTTAATGGCTGCCATTCTAGCTACTTTTTCACTGTTTTTAATCTATTGGAGTCGGGTAGATAGGCCTTATGGGATGGTGGCTACATTTTATATACCACTTTTAGTTTGTTTTTGGTTAATGGTAGAAAAAATAGATAAAAATAGCAACACCTTTTTATCTAAAATAGGTGTCAATAAAAAATATTTTCTGTGGCTACCTTTGGCTTTATTATTGGCTATGTTAAGTCAATTAATCTGTTTCTTATTCTTATTTACTGCTGGTTTTTATGGCACTTTTGTAGCTATTGAAAGTTGGATAAAGAAAACCTCAACACCTTTTAAACTTAATATTTACAATATTTTATTTTACTTAAATGTATTGGCCATTATCTTAATGTTTACACCTTTAAGTAATGTCTTAATGCGACCTATTATTCAAATATTTTTACCTGGCAATATGGCTAATTTGATACTGCCAGATATGAGTGTAGCCTTAGCTAAATTTAGCAGTAAAGACATGAGTATGAGTTTTGATAAATACTTGAATGTAGCTACTGCTGATTATAAAATTATACCAATTTTAGGATGGTTAGGCTTTATCTTAGCATTAATAAAAAATAGAAAAGTAGGTTATTTCTTAATAGCATCTTATGTGGTTCCAATATTATTGATGGGTTTTATATTTAGAGAACCCGCCCATGCTAAATATTTAAGTTATATTTATCCTGTATTCTTAATAAGTGCAGCATATAGTTGCTATTTTATTGCTTTTTATGCTTTGCCATATCTGAATAACGGTATGAATACAAAAAGCAAATCTTTTGTATTAGCTTGTAATTTAAGCTTCATAGCTTTAGTATTTATTGGTATGAAAAGCAAAGAGATAAAAAGTATGCTAACCACTGAAAAGCACGGTAAAGTAGTATCCGATTCTATTTCCGAAATACCTTTTGTTAATTGGAACCAACCCTGTTTGTATGTTAAAGAACGCATGAAGTCGGGTGATTTGATAATGGCTACGGTACAAGATGCCCCTAAGTTTTATTTAAAGCAAGATTCGGTTATTTGGTTTAGGCAAATGCACATGGATGGAAAAACAAAAACGTATGTTCCAAATAATCCAGAAAAAAAGAAAAACAGCGCCTATACTTTCGAGCAATTGGTAAAAACATATGAAAACAACCCTAGAGGTTGGCTTTTGGCAGATTATTATTTTGATGGACCACTTACTGACCCAAAGGCCAAACAATTTGTAGAACAAAACTTTACCTTTCATTTTGATGCTTGTAATGATGGTGCTGTAAAAGTATTTAGCTGGGATAAAGCTAAGCCTAAGAAAAACCCTACTGAATTTTTAATTGAACTGGGCAAAAACGACTACCAACAAGCCTCAGAAGAATTAACTTTCAATATGAATTTGGCCAGTATGCAGCCTAAAGTTACTTTGGTGTTTTTAGCTCAAGGAATAGATGTAGACGGTGAAGCCATAGTGGTGGTAAATGGAAAACAAGCCGTTATTCAGCCTAATAACAAGCCTGATGAAGAAGGTACTTGCATTGCTCAATTTGATGCTTCTGCATTTGTAAATGGTCCTAATAAAATTCAATTTGGTTATAATCCAGATGCTGGAGATGCCATTAAAGGATTTGTGATAATGAACATGAACGTTCAATAAAAAATTAATTTTCTAATAAATACACCTTGCCTATTGTGTTTATACTTTCCTCAAAAGGTAAAAATTGAAAGTTGAGGGCATGTTTAATTTTAGTATTACTATACTCGTGAATACTGAGCGAAGTATTAACTGTTTCGGGGGTTATGGTACTATTGCTATTAAATATATTCACCCATTTCGTTACAACTATATATAACTTTCTATATTTTTTCTTAAGTTCAATACTTGGTTCTTTTACATTCAAAACAGTAGCTATAGCATTAAATAAAGCTTGATAACTTTTATTTTCTCCTATCAATAAAAACCGTTCATTCTTAATTTCACTATTCGCTAATAGCAGCATCGCTTTAGCTACATCTTTTACATCTACAAAACCATTTACACCGCGGGTATAAAACTTAAATCCATTGGCTACATTGGTAAATAATTTACATGAACCTTGCTGCCAATTGCCTGCACCTAGTATTATTCCAGGATTCACTATTACAGCATTTAAACCCTCTTCCATGCCTCGCCAAACTTCTAGCTCAGCTAAATATTTGCTAATGGCATATTGAGTATTATTATCACTTTCTTCCCATTGCGTATCTTCTGTTATCAGTTTATTATTTTCTGCTCTTCCTATGGCTGCTGTGCTGCTTACATGAATTAGTTTTTTAATTTTACATTGAATACATGCATTTACTACATTGGCAGTACCGTTGGTATTTATGGCCATCATTTGATGCTTGTCTTTTTTGTTAAAAGAAACCATAGCTGCACAATGAAAAACAAATTTTGAGTCTAAAAATATTTCATCTAATGTTAAGATGTCTAAAATATCGGCCTCTACCCAAGTAAAATTTTTAATTAATGAGTCGTATTCATTAGCAAGCTCTTTTTTTAAAATTTTATCAAAAGTAATGCTATTGCTACCTTTGCGAATAGTTCCTTTTACTAAAAACCCATTTTTTAGCAAAGTAGCTACCACATAACTGCCTAAAAAACCATTTGCACCTGTTACTACCATCATGTTGAAAGATTACTTTGGCAAAAGTCGGATATTTGTGCCAATATTGAACCATGAAGATATTAGAAGCTTTTTTTGAACCTGTCAACAAGTCATTATTAAAAGGAATAGCCAAAAAAGAAACCGTTTTGGGAAACTCTATGAGCATTTATACCCAAAAATTTCCTGAAACCCGAACCATAGATGTTGCCATAATAGGATTAGGTGAAAATGCCAATTTAATGAGACCACATTTATATAAATACAGCAACAGGTTGAACGGTTTAAATGTTGCCGATTTTGGTAATTTAAAACACAATAATACCGAAAAAAACCTGAATGCTGGCCTTACAGAATGTCTAATTGCGCTTAAAGAAGAAAGTATTATTCCTATTATTATTGGCGAAGCTAACAACTATATAGAAGGGCTTATTAAAGGCATTGATTTTAACAAAATAGATTATGCTTTAGTATCGCCACAAATAGCCTATGATACGCAAAACATTGCCTATTTATTAAACGCTAAAAACAGATTATTTCACGCTTCATTTATAGCTATGCAAAGCTATTTTAATACCAATGATATGGTACAAGATAGTAGCGAAGTTTTTTCTGAACACTTGCGCCTTGGAGATGTAAGAGCCAATACAGCCATAGTAGAGCCGCTATTGCGCCAAGCAGATATTTTTGATTTTGACTTATCGGCTATTAAATATTCGGAGTTTCAAAGTGCAACACAGCAGCTCCCTAATGGACTAATGAACCACGAAGCTTGCGGTATTTGTCGGTATGCAGGTATTTCTAATACTTTAAGTTATTATTTATTGCGCAATTTTAAACTGACGGCAAATAATGCAGTAGACGCTTGCCAAATTGCACAAATGATATGGTACTTATTAGATGGCATAGATAACCGTTTTAACGATATGCCACAGCTTAATCACCGTAATTTTACTGTTTATAAATGCCATGCTTCAAGTGGTATCGATATGGTATTTTTAAATAGCAATTTAACAGGCCGTTGGTGGTTACAAATACCGCCTAAAGGCAAAGGTAAAAAAACAGCTCCTAAATATATTGGTTGTCAAGAGAGTGATTTTGAAATAGCCCAAGAAGGCGATGTGCCTGAAAAATGGTTTAGAGCCATGGGAAGTAATTTGTAGCAACAAGTATTGGTACCATGAAAAAACTAGTATTAGATGGCAAAACAAAACTTATAAAACCAATACAACTTATAAAATAAACCAAGTAATTGGAGATAAATATTTACCTGAAACTAAAATTTTTTTAGAAAATGCTACTCAATCTTCCAATAGTTCTACCACTAGTTTTTATGGCGAAGTAACTTTAAGATTTAAAACCATTTATTAAGACTCTATTTTAAAGAATACAAACCAAAAATATATTTATTTGAAGGACAAAA
>JABMMZ010000084.1 GCA_013205405.1 Bacteroidota bacterium
CTTCAAACCCCAATATAAAAAAAGTTATTAGTTATTAGTTATTTGATTTTAAAAATCTTTTTCATTTATAAATTAATCGAATGTCAAACAATTCAGAGCCCATAAAAACTTTACATGGTTTGCCTGAGCAAGTTATATTTTGCAGCCGTTGTGTTATGAACAATCAACGCCCAAACACCTCAAGAGAATTTGTAAAAAAAGATTCAAATATTTCCACAGCTGGATTTGGCGATGATGGCGTATGCGATGCCTGCCGCTGGTACGAAGAGAAACAAAAAATAGATTGGGCAGACAGAGAAAAACAACTGCAAGCCTTATGTGATAAGTTCAGAAGAAACGATGGCCGATACGATGTTATAGTACCTTCTAGTGGTGGTAAAGATAGCTTTTTTGTAGCCCACCAATTAAAACATAAATATGGCATGAATCCATTAACTGTAACTTGGGCACCACACAGATACACAGATGTAGGTTGGCGCAATTTTCAAAGTATGATAGATGCAGGGTTTGACAATGTATTAGTTACTCCGAATTCTCAAGTCCATGCAAAGCTTACACGCTTAGCATTCGAGAATTTAGTGAATCCCTTTCAACCATTTATTATTGGGCAAAAAAACGTGGCTCCACGGGCTGCTTTACAATATAATGTGCCACTTATTATGTATGGTGAAAATCATGCTGAAGCACACAATAAAATTGGTGAAAATTATTCGCCTTTAATGAATATTGAACATTTTACCAGAGAAAATGATGATACTGAATTATACTTTGGCGGTGTAAATATTAAAGATTTGAAACAATATAGTATTGAGGATAAAGATTTATTTTTATACAAACCATTGTTAGCCGAACCTGTTAGAAAAGCTGGTATAGAGGTGCATTACTATAGTTTTTATTACAATTGGAGTCCCCAAGAAAATTATTATTATGCTATGGATAACAGTAAGTTTGAATCTAATCCTGATGGTAGAAGCGAAGGTACTTATTCTAAGTTTTCTAGTTTAGATGATAAAATTGATGGACAACATTATTTTACTATGTTTGCTAAATTTGGACAAGGCAGATGTATGAACGATGCCAATAGAGATATTAGAGATGGTTTGATTACAAGAGAAGAAGCCATTAAATTAATGAATAAATATGATGGCGAATTTCCGAAAAAATATTTTCAAGAATTCTTAGATTACATAGGTATTTCTGAAGAAAGATACTGGGAAGTAATTGATAAATCACGAAGCCCTCATGTTTGGAAAAAAGTGAATGGAGAATGGGTGTTGAAGCATAGAGTATCTTGAAACGAGTAATTGCAAGACTTGACGTAAAAGGTCCTCGCTTGGTGAAAGGAATTCACTTAGAGGGTTGGCGCTTTTTGCCGAAAACACCTAATGAGTATTGCTATGAGTACTACTTGCAAGGTGCCGATGAAATTATTTATATAGATGCAGTGGCGAGTTTGTATGGTCGCGATTCTATTAAAGATATTATCAGAAAAACAACCGAAAATGTATTTATACCCATTACCGTAGGTGGTGGTATTAGAACTTTAGAAGATGCTTATGATATTTTAAGAAGTGGTGCTGATAAAGTGGCAGTTTGCTCACAAGCTGTTAAAACACCTCATTTAATTTCAGAAATTGCCAATAAATTTGGTAATCAATGTATGGTTGTTTCTATTCAAGCTAAAAAAGATGTGAATGGCAACTATAAAGTGTGGTATGATGTGGCACGCGAAAAAACAGAAATAGACGTTATTGAATGGGCTCAGCAAGCAGAAGAATTAGGTGCTGGAGAAATTCTTTTAACAGATATAGATGCAGAAGGAATGGAGCGTGGTATGAATTTAGATTTAATCAATAAAGTAAGTCAAGCCGTTAAAATACCTGTTATAGTAAGTGGTGGTGTTGGTAAAAGTATTGATGCAAGCAATGCACTTGCAAATGGTGCAGATGCTGTGGCTATTGCTAAAGCCCTACATTATAATAAATTAAGTATTTCAGACATTAAACAAGAAGCTTCTAATCAAAATTTAATGTACGTATATAAATGAAATCAGTATCAATTATAGATTATGGCATGAGCAATTTACTGAGTATTTGCAGGGCTTTTGAGCATATTGGTGCAAAAGTAAATATTGTTACTAAATACGAAGAAATCATTCATTCTGATTATTTGGTTCTGCCAGGTGTAGGTGCATTTCCAGATGGCATGAATGAATTAAATTCAAGGAAACTACCAGAAGGAATTCATGAATTTGTGAAAACGGGTAAACCCTTATTGGGCGTTTGCTTAGGTATGCAAATGCTTTTAAGTAAAGGTTTTGAACATACGGAAACATTAGGCTTAAATTTAATAGAGGGCGAGGTTTTAGCGCTACCTAAAGATGAACTGAATTTCAAAGTACCCAATATCAATTGGCACGAAGTTATTGAACCATCAGAAAATAAATGGCTTAATACAATCTTTAAAGAAACACCCAACAACAGTTTTTTCTACTTTGTACATTCATATTTTGCTCAACCGAAATTTGAAGATAACATTTTAAGTAAAACAAATTTTGGCAGACTTAATTTTGCTTCAGCTATTCAAAAAAATAATGTAATGGGCACACAATTTCATCCAGAGAAAAGTGGAAAGAATGGATTGAGATTAATTGAATCATTTTTAGAATTTTAAATTATTTGCACGCAAAGACGCAAAGAATTTATTATTAACTTTTATGTTCTATACTGAAAACAAATTATCAAAAATTATAGTAAATTGTTGTTTTAAAATACATTCAACACTTGGTCCAGGCTTATTTGAATCTGTATATGAAAATATTTTGGCTTATGAATTATCTAAAGAAAATTTGAAAATTGAGATTCAAAAAGCCTTACCTGTGTATTATGAAGATGTTAAAATGGATATTGGTTTCAGAACTGATATTATAGTTGAAAATAAAGTAATTATTGAAATAAAATCTGTCGAAGAATTAAATAAAGTACATTATAAACAATTACAGACATACTTAAAATTGACAAATATAAAGTTAGGACTACTTATTAATTTTAATGAAACCCTAATAAAAGAAGGCATTCACAGAGTAGTAAATAATTTATAGCTGAAAATTTGTGCTTTTCAATATAAAACAAAAATCTTTGCGTCTTTGCGCGAAATAAAACTAAACAATACTTGAAAATACTAGCTATTATACCAGCACGTGGAGGCTCTAAAGGTGTTCCAAGAAAAAATATCAAAGTATTAGGCAATCAACCATTGATAGCTTATACCATTGAAAGGGCTGTACAATCTAAATTATTGACTGAATTTGTAGTTAGTACTGAAGATGCTGAAATTGCGGAAATTACCAAGCTATGTGGAGCTAAAGTGCCCTTTATGCGTCCATTAGAACTAGCTCAAGATGCAACACCAACAATTGATGTTGTAAAACATGTTATTTCTGAATACGAAAAAAAAAATATTTTCTATGATGCCGTATTAATTTTACAAGCTACCTGCCCTTTTAGAACTGAAAATGAAATAGATGAATGTATTGAAATATTTATGAAACAAAATACTGATTCATTCATTTCTGTAAAAGAAGTCCCAGATAATTTTAATCCCCATTGGGTATTTGAAACCAATGAAAAAGGAACATTAAAAATTGCTACAGGTGAAGAAAAGATAATTCCAAGAAGACAAGAATTGCCGAAAGGGTATTTAAGAGACGGTTCCATATACATTACAAAAACATCGGTAATTAAAGAACAAAATTCATTATTTGGAGATAGTATTGCCTACAGAGTAAATAATAATATAAAACATGTAAATATTGATACTATGAGCGATTGGGAGCAAGCTGAAAGAATATTGCTTTATTAATTATTTTAGCAAAAAATGCTATGACAAAAGTATTAATCCTCATTTCATTAATTTTTTAAGGTTGCAATAGTGCTCATGAAAAGAAAAACAGCATTGCTGCCAATAATTGCGCTTTCTTAAAAGAATTAATAGAACCGAGCGATTCTGCTATTGAAATTAATATGGATGAGTTTTAAACTATCCGCTTATCAAGAAAACTATAATTTGATTAGAAATAAAATAAATAATAATCCAAAATTATATATTAATTTCAAGTTTAAAATTGCAGATTCTTTCTTTCAAGGTTAAATCAAGAAACATTAATATGAATATTTGTGGTAATTTCTATACAGAGCATTTAAGATATTTTAATAAAGATTCTATATTTCTTTCTGGTTCTGAAAAATTTAATACTCATAATTTTGATTCTGCTCTATTTCAAAAATTAAAATTCAATAATGATTTTAATTCATTAAGCATATATGTTAATTTTTTTTCAACCTCTAAAATCGAGATTCAGGAGCTTTTTGCATCAATAAAAAAGAGTCAAGAAAAACTCTATAAATATATATCAATAAAAAGATTCAAAACTGACATATGCTATTTAAATAAATTACAAAAAGACAGCTTTCTAAGAGAAAATCATATTGATGTAATTTTACCATACACAACAACACCTCCACCGGAATATATCAATGTGCGGCATAGCAGGCATAATTAGCAACCATAATCAAACAGAAGCATTGCAAAAAATGCTTATAAGTCAACACCACCGTGGGCCCGATTTTACAGGCTCATGGAGTGATGACACCTTGGCATACTTTGGCCATAATCGCCTAGCCATTATTGATTTAAAAGCACAATCCAATCAGCCTTTTCATTGTACTGAAAACAGATATTTAATTACTTTTAATGGCGAAATTTATAATTATTTAGAACTTAAAAAAGAGCTCGAAAATCATTTTAATTTTCATACTGATAGTGATACCGAAGTCTTATTAAATGCCTATAAATATTGGGGCGAAGAATGCCTTCATCATTTTAGAGGCATGTGGTCTTTCGCTATTTGGGATAGGCACGAAAATAAACTCTTTGCCAGCAGAGATAGATTTGGTGTAAAACCATTTTATTATATTCATATCAACAATACATTTGCCTTTGCGAGCGAGCCTAAAGCTTTTTGGGCAGCTGAATTGATAAAAAAAGAATGGAATAATGTAGTCCTTTCCCGCTATTTATCTCAAGCCAATTATGGTATGCCCGATGAGTGTATGTTTAACAATATTCATCAATTACCCGGTGGACATAGTTTAACTTGGCAAGCAGATAAAATAAGTATTAAAAAATGGTATCACTTCGAAAAAGAAGTACATAAAATTAAACATACCAAAAGTGCTTTAGAAATTCAAAATGAGTTAAAAGCCTTGTTAGAAGAAAACATTAAATTAAGATTGCGTGCTGATGTACCTGTAGGTTTCAATTTGAGTGGTGGTGTAGATTCTACTTTATTGTTTCAATTAATACGACAACAATTAAATTTCGACAAAACATCTGCTTTCACATTTTATAGTAATGATGCCAAATATGATGAAACCGATTGGGTAAAACAAATTATTGGTGACACTGGTTTTAAGTGGCAAAAATGCCTTGTAGATAAATATTCTATTCCTGAATTTGCAGAAAAAATACAATACCACGCTGATGAGCCCTATTCGGGAATTGCTACACTGGCCTATGCTAGAACTTTTGAAGAAGCACGAAAAAATAATTACATTGTTCTATTAGATGGCAGTGGTATTGACGAGCAATTTGCGGGGTATGACTATTATACTAAAAGCACGGATGTGAATGTGCAAGGCACTAACACTTCGCCATTCCGCTTAAATTGTTTAGATAGAGATTTTATTGCCTTATCTAACAAGCCATCTTATCCCAAGCCATTTGCAGATGATATTTTAAACCTCCAATACAGAGATACGCTTTACACCAAACTTCAGCGTGATATACGTTTTAACGATAGAATTAGCATGACTTTTTCTACTGAATTACGCGAGCCCTTTTTAGACCATAAACTATTTGAATATGCTTTTGCATTGCCTATTGAATACAAAATACATAATGGTCAACGCAAATATATTATTCGTCAAATTATTAAAGAAACACTTAGCACTTCACTTGTAGAAGCCCCAAAACGCCCTGTTCAAACACCTCAAAGAGAATGGCTTTCCAATGACTTAAAAGAATGGGTTATTGAAATGACCAATAATGCAACTAGTAACTATGCATTTTTAAATAAAAAAGAGATTAATAAAGAATTAGATTTATTCTTTAATCATAACAATGAAAACAGTTTTTATATATGGCAATGGATAACATTAGGAATGATAAAATGCTAAGAGAATGTAAACACTGTGTATTGGATTCACACGATGACCCAGCTATGACCTTTGATGAAAACGGGGTTTGCAATTACTGTAGAAATTACAAAAAGCAATATATTGACAATGCCATTTTTCAAAGTCGAAAAAAAGAAATACTCAACCAACAATTATACTTATTTAAAAAATATAAAAAAGGTGATTATGATACTATTTTAGGCGTGAGTGGTGGTGTTGATAGTACTTACGCAGCTTACATATGTAAACAATTGGGATTAAATCCTCTATTGGTTCATTTTGATAATGGTTGGAACAGTGAGTTGGCTGTAAGTAACATTGAACAAATTACCAAAAATACAGGTTTTGATTTATATACCTATGTGGTAGATTGGCATGAGTTTAGAGATTTGCAACTAGCCTATATTAAAGCTTCCGTTCTAGATTGGGAAATACCTACCGATCATGGCTTTTATGCAATTCTATATCAATTAGCCAATAAATTTAATATCAAATATATAATTACAGGACACAACCATCAAACAGAGGCTATATTGCCAAAAACCATGCGTCATAGCAAAATGGATGTTGCCAATATTATTGATATACATAAACAATTTGGCACATTGCCACTTAAAACTTTTCCAATGCTTCCCTTTGGAAAATATACTTATTATCAGCAAGTAAAAAAAATAGAACGTTTTAATATTTTGGAATATATTGAAGAATACGATAAAGATAAAGCCAAACTATTAATTATAGAAAAAATGGGCTGGAGAGATTATGGCGGCAAACATTACGAATCCATTTTTACAAGATTTTATCAAGGTTATGCATTAAAAGTAAAGTTTGGTTTTGAAAAAAGAAAAGCACATTTAGCAAACTTAATATGTAGCGGTCAAATGAGCAAAGAAGAAGCCTTGGCGGAATTAAAGACACCACTTTACAAAGAAGAAGTATATAAAGTAGATAGAGAATTTGTGCTTAAAAAATTAGGTTTAAGCGAAGCACAATTTCAAAACATTATGAATGAGCCTGTGCGTTCACATATGGAATTTAAATCATACCTTACCGGTATTTATCCTAAGCATGAAAAATTTATGCGCACTATTAAACCGATTTCCAGTATCGTTAAAAAACTCATTGGTAGATAAGAAAGTCATTATCGTATGTTTTACTTTTCCACCTGTACCTGGAATTGGCGGCAGACGTTGGGCTAAGTTTTCAAAATATTTATTAAGAAATAACATAGATGTTCAAGTTGTAACCGCTAATCAATCTTATAAAAAACCATCTGATTGGACCAATGATATAACCGAGCTAAAGTCGCAAAAAAGAATTAACAATTTTGACTTCAACTATCCCCATTTTTTGTCTAAATCAGCTTCAAACCTTATAGATAAAATAGGTTACAAACTATCTCTATACTTGGTAAAACAAAAAATAAAAGGGAATATTTATGATAAATCTGCCTTATGTAAAAATAAATTATTTACCCAAATAATTCCTTTAATTGAAAAAGGTTACAACAATATTATAGTAAGCGTAGGTCCATTTTTTTATAGCACTTTTTTTATTGAATTAAAACATACCTACCCCAACTTAAATTTAGTACTAGATGTGCGCGATCCTTGGACCAACAATAAAATGGCCTTTGGATATTGGGCACTTCCCAAAGAAAGACTAGAAGTAGAAAAAAAAGCGGAAGAATTAGTTGCTAAAGGCTTTGATAAAATTATAACAGTAGCAGATGAAATGGGAGAATATTTCGTGAAGAAATACCTATTAAAAACCGATTCGGTGCAAACTATAAATAATGGTTTCGATTATGACGATTTTAGAGTAAATCATAACCATACAAGTAACCATACAATTGTATTTACAGGCACATTATATGAAAAAGCATTAGATAGTTTTCTAATATTTTTCAATCAATTAAATACCCTAAAAACAGAATATACTTTTCATTTTTATGGCGAAGTCCACGAAAGTATTTTGCCCTACTTTAAAGGTTCTGATAAATTATTCTATCACGAAAAAATTGCACTCAATTTGGTTTACGAAAAAATTGCCGAATCAGATGCATGTTTATTATTTTTAACCGATGATTTAACTTTTTCCTTTAGTACTAAATTTGTGGAGTACCTCTCACAAAATAAACCCATTTTAGTATTTTCAAAACCAGGAAAAACTGGTGAATTTGTGAATCAAAATAAATTAGGTTTTCAAATGGACAATTCAAATCTAAATGATGTATTAAATCTACTTAAGAATAATAATCCCAGCACCTATGACATCTCATCATTTGATGTAAAAAACTTAACATATAAACTTATTGATTTACTGAATTGAAGAAAATAAAAATCATAACCATACTTGGTGCCAGGCCTCAATTTATTAAAGCAGCTGCATTTAGTAAAGCCATTGCTCAACAAAACGAATTAGAAGAAATTATAATTCATACAGGTCAGCATTTTGATAGCAATATGTCTGAAGTGTTTTTTGAAGAAATGCAGATACCAAAACCCCATTATCAACTTTCAATCAATGGGCTTACCCATGGAGCAATGACTGGTAGAATGTTAGAAGAAATTGAAACTATTTTAATTTCAGAAAAACCAAACTGTGTGCTTGTGTATGGCGATACCAACTCAACACTAGCAGGTGCATTAGCTGCTAAAAAATTAAATATAAAAGTGGCCCATGTAGAAGCAGGATTGCGCAGTTTTAATATGCATATGCCTGAGGAAATTAATAGAATTTTAACCGATAGAATTTCAGATTTTCTTTTTTGTCCAACAGCCGCTGCCATGGAAAATTTAAAGAAAGAAGGTTTTGAAAATATGGATTGTATGATAGAAAATACAGGTGATATTATGTATGATAGCATGTTACTTTTTAAAGAATTTTCTAATAAAAACGCAAGCATTGCAAAAAATTTAAACACTGAGGATTTTTTACTTTGCACCATACATCGAGCTGAAAACACCGATGATAATTCTCGACTCAATACACTTTTTGAAACTTTAAACATCCTAGCAGAAAGGCAAACCATTATACTACCCCTTCATCCTAGAACTAAGCAAAAAGTAACACCTATCATTTTACATAAAAACATTATAATAACTGAGCCTCTAGGTTATTTTGACATGTTGTATTTATTACAAAAATGTAAATTAGTTTTAACAGATAGTGGTGGTCTTCAAAAAGAAGCATTTTTTAATAAAAAATATTGCATTACCCTTAGAGATGAAACTGAATGGGTAGAATTGGTAGAAAGTGGTAATAACATGATTGCAGGTTCTAGTCCACAAAAAATTCTGAGTGCCTATAATCATTTTATCGATTTAGATTTTAATTCTATTGCCCAATTTTATGGAAGTGGAAATACTTCTCAAAAAATAATAAAATCCTTAAAAGAAAATTTATGTTAACTGGAAAAAAAATACTGGTATTAGCACCACACACCTATGATTGCTAATTTGGATGCGGTGGTACAGTGAACAAATTAATTGAAGATGGCAATGATGTATATTGTGCTGCTTTTTCGGCTTGTCAACAATCTGTATTAAAAGATTTTCCGTCTGATATATTGATTACAGGAGTAAAAGCTGCTTCTGCCATTCTTGGCGTTAAACCTGAAAATCTAATCTTATTTGATTATGAAGTTAGAACCTTTAGTTTTCAAAGGCAAAATATATTGGATGACATTATTAAACTAAGAACGGATATAAAACCAGATGTTGTCTTTATGCCTTCTTTAAACGATGTTCACCAATACCATAACACCATTGCACAAGAAGGATTAAGAGCCTTTAAATTTTCAAGTATTTTGTGCTACGAATTACCATGGAATAAAAAACAATGTTACTGTTGGTAACAATGCCATAATTGGAGCAGGTAGTGTTGTGCTTCATAACATCATGGAAAATGAAGTAGTGATTGGCATACCTGCTAAATTTTTAAAGCCTAACCCCTATTGGTAAAGTGATATTAGTCACAAAATAATCGAAACCTTAAAACCAAATTTGCTGCAAAATGAAAAATCCACTAGATAATCATCCATACATACTAGAACTAATTGCTTTAGATAAGCAATATGAAGATAGAAGAAGTTTTCATAAACAGTGCGAACCACTATTACTTAAAATGGGCAGTGACACAGAATTTCTCAAAAGTGTTGTGAAAAGAAATTTTGATGATCCTGGCTTTTTATCTCAAGAATGGACTGGATATAATATCCCCTTTCTATATGTTCACGAAACTGAGCATTACAATTTAAAATTACATATTTTCCCTCCTGAAAAAGAGGGTAGAAAAAATATTGCTGCGCATTGTATTCATCATCATAATAATTATATTCTTACTACTAATGCTTTTTTCGGCTCAGGGTATGAAACATTTTTATTCGAGAAAAATCCTAAAGTAGATAATAATACCTTGGAAACTAAGTTAAAAATAACTAAACACTTTCATCAAAAGAATGTAAACCCAAGCAGAGTAGAAAGTTGGGAACCACATGTGGTAATAATTCCTGAAAAACTTTCATCTACCATTTTAATATGGACACCTGATAAAAAAAGAAGTACTGATAATTTAAGGCAAAATCCCCTCTTAAAATCATTTAAAAAACCCTTGAGATGGCTTATTCACAAATTAGGTTTAACTAAAAATTTTGGAATAGCTGAAGAAAAAACCTACCAATTTTATCCTACAAAAACTGGCTACAAAGGCATAGAAGAAAGTGATTACTTTGCTCCAATAAAAGCAGAAAAAGGCAGTGTTGTTGATAATTATTCAGCTCAAATGATTTTTGCATTTATTCAAAGATGTAATATTTTTGATATAGAATATTTTAAAATTTTATTAAATAAACCAAGCCTGCCAAATTACTATAAACCTTGGATTGAAAAACTAACTAGTAATGAACCTATTGAAGATGTTTACCATAGAACTGAGATAAACATTCCTCAAAAGACCTACTATACTGAGGATATTATTTCATTAGATGAGACATTACTCAGTTGAGCATTCTTCATTTGATTTATAACGCCTTATGAGTTTAATTTTGTTTATTAACCGTTTTTTACAAAAAAAATCTCAATAATCACTAATTTCTTTAGCCATTTATAAAACTTACTAGTATTTATTGTGCAATACTTATTTGATTGGCGATAACTTATCATGAAAATTATTTACTACTCTCCACATCCTACGCACGATATTGTTAGCGAAGTTGGCTATGCAACTCATCAAAGGGAAGTAATAAATGCCTTAAAAGAGCTGGGAAACACTGTGATTCCTGTTATTATGGGTGGAACAGAAAAAGTCAATTTATCATTAGCGGGCGTTCCAACGAATAACAACAGTATTAAGTCAAAAATTAAAAAACTGATTCCACAATTTATTTGGACATCACTCAAGGATTACAAATTGATGCTGCATGATAAAAAAGCAGCTAACGCCCTTGAAAAAGTCATTATTGAACATCAACCAGACTTAGTTTACGAGCGCTCCGAGTATCTACAAGATAAAGGTCTAAGCGTTATTAAAAAGTACAATTTAAAATATTTTTTAGAAATTAATGCCCCATTTATTGAGGAAATGAAAGGTTTTGAGGCACTATCCATTTGGCATAAATTAGCCCATAAAAAAGAAAAAAAAAAGATACAACTAGCAGACAAAATATTTGTAGTATCCAGTCCTTTAAAAAAATTTATTATTGATCAATATGGTGCCAAAGAAGAAAAAATTATAATTCAGCCCAATTGTATTAATTTAAAAAATGTAACCATTGATGAAATATTAGTTGAGCAACTCAAGCAGCAATATCAACTCTTTGGAAAATATGTTATTGGATTTGTAGGCTCCATATTTCCGCACCATGGGGTAGATATTTTAATAGATTCCTTCGAAATAATTTATTTCAAAATTCCAAATGCCAAACTACTAATTGTAGGAGATGGAAGCATTGTAAATACCTTAAAACTAAAAATAAAAGATAAGCCGTTTGCTCATGATATCATATTTACAGGAAAAGTACCTCATCATAAGGTATATAGCTACATTTCGCTAATGGATGTATGTACTTTAGCCAAAACAGCCTGGTATTGCTCGCCTATTAAAATATTTGAATATGCCATTTTAAGCAAGCCCATAATTTCCCCTAATATAGAATCTATAAGAGATGTAATGGACGATGGTGTACATGGACTATTAATAGAAATAAACAAAAATGATTTGGCAGATGCAATTATAAAATTGTACACTGATTTTGATTTGACTCCTAGCATGGCTAATAATTTTAAAAATTTGGTTATAGAAAACTACACTTGGCAAAAAGCCGCTAAACATATTATAGCAGCATGCGTATAGCCTTATTAACCGATGGATTATGGCCCGATACTATTGGTGGCATGCAAAAGCATTCATTCTATTTAGCCAAATATTTAGCGCTTAATGGCCATTATGTAGATGTTTATTATTGTGCCAATGACCCTGCCATAGTCATAAAGCAATTATCCTTTGATGAAACACTAAATATTAAATTCTTTAAAGTAGATTTTCCGCGTTTTAAATTTAAATTTCCTGGACATTATATTATAAATTCTTATAAATTCTCTAAAAGAATTTTTAAAAAATATAAAGAGCAGCCAATATACGATTTCATATATGCCCAAGGATTTACGGGTTGGTACTTTGCAAAAAAAGGCATTTCAATTGGAAGTAATTTACATGGCTTAGAAATGTTTCAATTAGCTTTTGGGTTTAACGCAAAACTTACACAAAAACTTTTGCAGATTCCAGCAAAAAAAATTATAAGAAAAAGCACTCTTAACTTTTCATTAGGCGGAAAGTTAACCCATATTTTAAAACAACAAGGTGCCAGAAAAATAGCTGAAACACCTATTGGTATAGATGAAAAATGGTTGAATAAATCTGAAAAAATAAATGATACTATTCAGTTTATTTTTATTGGCAGAAACGAAAAAAGAAAAGCTTTGGATATTATTTTCGCAGCCATTCAGAAAATGAGCAACCAAAATTTTGGGTTTCACTTTATTGGTATCGAAAAACCAGAAAACCTATCAAAGACCAACTTATATTTTCATGGGGAAATAAAAGATGCTGAAAAAATAAAATTACTTTTAAACCAAGCTGATGTGCTAGTATGTCCCAGTTTAGCAGAAGGAATGCCGACTGTAATATTGGAAGCCATGGCACAAAGCCTTCCTATTATTGCTACGGATACTGGTGCGACTAGTTTATTAGTAGACAATAACAATGGCCAACTTATAGATACTAACAGTGTAAGTGCTTTGGTAGATGCCATGAATTTCTTTATTATCCTACCTCATATTGAATTATTAAAACTAAAATTAAATGCTTTCGAAAAGGTAAAGCAACACTTTACATGGGAAACATCTATCCAAACAACTTTAAAAGTTATTTAAGAGAAATAAAAATTTCAAAAAAAAATTACTTACTTTTGCAGCTTTAAAATAACCCCAATTATATTCAATAATTTCTTACTAAAAATGACAAGCAACAGAACTTTTACAATGATTAAGCCAGATGCAGTGGCGAATGGCCATATTGGCAATATTATCAACGATATTACAGTAGCAGGTTTTAAAATTAAAGCCATGAAATATCTTCAATTAACTAATGCACAAGCTGAAGGATTTTATGCAGTACACAAAGAAAGAGGCTTTTTTGGTGAGTTAATATCTTTTATGGTTAGCGGACCAATAGTAGCAATTATTTTAGAAAAAGTCAATGCTATTGAAGATTTTAGAACTTTAATAGGTGCAACTAATCCAGAAAATGCAGCAGAAGGAACCATTAGAAAAAAATATGCTAAAAGTATAGATGCAAATGCTGTGCATGGAAGTGATAGCAATGAAAATGCAGCAATTGAAGGCAGTTATTTCTTTTCAGAATTTGAAAGATTTTAATTACCCAAAATTAACTTTATAAAAAAAGCCCTTTTCACAAATGAAAAGGGCTTTTTTTATGGTCAAAAAATTGACTTTTTTACTATACAAACATCATCACAGGCTCTTCTAACAATTCTTTAAAAGTATTCAAGAATTTAGAACCTACAACGCCATCTACAACGCGGTGGTCGCAACTTAGGGTTACTTTCATAACATTGGTTTTAGCTATTTCACCATTTACAATACCCACTGTTTCTTTTACACCTCCTACAGCTAGTATACATGCATCTGGTGGGTTAATAATGGCTGTAAATTCCTCTATACCAAACATTCCTAAATTAGAAATGGTAAATGTATTGCCGGCCCAATCAGTTGGTTGTAATTTTTTATCTTTGGCTTTACCGTTAAAAATTTTAACTTCACTGCTAATAGTTGATAATGATTTTTGATCAGCAAATCTTACTACAGGCACCAATAATCCGTCTTCAACAGCCATAGCTACTCCAATATTTATGTGGTGGTTAAATCTAATTTTTGTTCCTAGCCAACTTGCATTTACCCACGGGTGTTTGCGCAATGAAATAGCAGATGCTTTAACAATCATATCATTTACAGATATTTTTACATCGCCACTAGCATTCATGGCCACACGGGCTGCCATGGCTTTATCCATGTTTATTTCCATAGTAAGGTAAAAATGAGGTGCTGTAAATTTACTTTCAGCAAGTCGTGCGGCAATTATCTTACGCATTTGTGAAACATTTATTTCATCAAAACTTTCTTCACCATTTACAGTCAAAATATTTGCAGATTGTATAATTTCTGAACCTTTAAAGTTCTCAATATCACTTTTCACTATTCTTCCATTCTCTGCACTTCCTGCTACAGATGTTAGATCGATTCCTTTTTCTTCAGCTAGTTTTTTAGCTAATGGAGATGCTTTAAGTCTTGTGTCATTATGCGTATTGTTTTGTATAACTGGCGGATCAATAGTTGGGGCCTTCTCTGTTAGTATAACTGTATCTTTTTTTACCTCTACTGTTTTACTTACAGCATTTAATGCAACCTTAAAATCTTCTCCCTCAGCTCCAACAATAGCTATAATAGAATCTACTGGGGCAGCATCGCCTTCATTTATTGCAAAATGAAGAATAGTACCTTTTTCATAATTTTCTAAGTCCATGGTGGCCTTATCTGTTTCTACTTCTGCCAATATATCGCCACTTTTTACGGTATCGCCTATTTTATAATTCCATTTACGTACAACACCTTCGGTCATTGTATCGCTCATTTTAGGCATTTTAATTGCTATGGCCATAATTTTTATTTAATTGTAATATTTAGCTGCAAACCTAATCAATAAGAAGCAAAAGCACAAAAAGTTATTTTAATTTTAAGCTTTATTAGAATAAGCATTCAACAATCATAACAAAAAAATAATTTTGTACAGCCTATTTTTGAATTATACTACTACTCTTTTATGAAAATAAAATTACTTTTTATCATTAGTTTTTTTCTTCCAACAACTTCAATCACAAATAAAACTTGGCGACAAACCTGCAAGTATTAATGCTAATAGTTTATTGGAATTGGAAAGTACCACCAAGTGTATACTTTTTCAGCGTATGACATCGACCCAAATGAATGCATTGACTGCACCTTTTGGCATGGTGGTTTACAATACGGACAGTAGCTGCTTATGCAATTATAGCGTTACTTAATGGATAAACTTATGTAAAACCATAATTTGTATGAATGTGTTAATGTTGTGAATAAGGCTATTTTAATTTTTTGTTAAATTTGCGTTTCTTATTAAATTATAATGCAAACAAATACGCCAAAAGGCATTCTTATATCTGTAGGTGGTGCAGAAGACAAAGGAACTGATTTGGAATTGGGAATTATTGAACGTAATAATCTTAATTTTTTTGAAATTGGAATTTTACAACATATTGTTAAAGAGATAAATAATAATGAAGCCAGAATTGAAGTGGTAACCACTGCTTCTCAAATTCCAGATGAAGTAGGCGAAAATTATTTAGATGCTTTTGCTAAGCTGGGATGTATAAATGCAGGCCACATGAAAATTAGAAACCGTGAGGATGCAAATGAAACTCAATATCTAGAACGTTTAAAAGCTTGCGATGCTATTATGTTTAGTGGAGGAAATCAATTGCGTTTAACCAGTATTTTTGGTGGTACCGAATTTTTAGATCTTTTGCATTTTAGATATGAAAATGAGCGTTTTGTAGTAGCAGGCACAAGTGCTGGTGCTATGGCTATGAGCAATACCATGATTTACCAAGGCAATGCTAGCAATGCTCACTTGAAAGGTGAAGTAAAAATAACAACAGGTTTGGCTTTTATAAAAAATGTAATCATTGATTCTCATTTTAATAAAAGAGGGCGATTTGCTAGATTAGCGCAAGCAGTAGCCTCTAACCCTTCGGCTATAGGTATAGGGCTAGGCGAAGATACTGGCGTAATAGTAAGAAATGGTTGCGAAATGGAAGCAATAGGTAGCGGAGCTGTAATAATTATTGATGGCCGCCATATTAAACACAACAATATTGCAGATATTGAAGAAGGTGCCGCTATTTCAGTAGAAAATATGATAGTACATATTATGGAAAAAGGCAATTGCTACAATTCTAAAACCAAGGTTTTTGAAGCAGCAGATGTTAATGTTGTGGAGTAAATAAATGCATTTGTTAGAATGCTATAGCTGCCTCTACTTTTTCCAAAATAGAATCTATTTCTTGATGATTCTTGTTTAGTAATACTTTAGCATCATTGGCTAATTGCAACGCTTTTTCTTTAGTGGTCAAACCCTTTGCATTTACCATTACATTAAAGTAAGCGC
Organism: Bacteroidota bacterium; assembly: GCA_013205405.1. GTDB lineage: Bacteria > Bacteroidota > Bacteroidia > NS11-12g > UBA955 > JABMMZ01. The sequence goes on from JABMMZ010000084.1 coordinate 17,019, forward strand.
CCCTAACAGCTGTTTTAATACACAATAAACCCACTCCAGCATCTGTTATACTATTTGGATTACCTTGCTCTACCATATATTGCAATGTTACTATGCAATTATACGCTACTTGCATTGTTTTTAATGGTACTTCCGCTGCATATATACTAGCATTTTCTATGGCGTTCATTCGCACTTCTTTTTCAACATCATTGGTTTTAGGTAATTGTAGGGCTTGCATTATTGCGTTGAAGGCATTGGTATCTTCATCTATCAAATACAATAATTCTTCTTTTAATTTTTGGCCTTTTTCTGCCCATTCTGAAAACTCTTGCGTACGATTTTCCCAGCCTCTTTTATCAGCACTTAAATTAGCCACCATGGCACCTAAACTAATACCCAAAGTAGCGCATAATGCACTCACCGATCCTCCGCCAGGCGCTGGACTTTCACTGGCAGTTTCGTTTGCAAATTGGGTAATTGTTAGGTCTACTAATTTTTTACTTGTTTTTTGAGCCAATATATACTCAATAATTCTTTCTTGTGGATTAAAAACACCTAATTGATTTAGGCCTAAACTTTGCACAGCAATATCTATAAGTTCATTATCGCTTACCCCCATGCTTCTGCCTTGTTTTTGTAAGTAGTATTTTCCAGCATCTAATAGGGGTTGCAATGGCACTAGTCCAACTAATTCACTACCTGTTATGCGTATTCCTCTCTCCTCTCCTTTTGCGCGCACCTCATCAAATGCCTTATGAACACTGGTAATTTTATAATTAGTAAGGTTCATACTTATTTGAGCCATTCCATATTCTTCTATATACCATCCTATTGCTTTTACAGCTTTTAAAGTGCCTGGAATACGCACATCTTCACCATTTTCATCTTTTACTATTTTACCTGATATGGGATTGCCTTCTCGTTTTACACGGCCAGCTTCTCTTACATCAAAGGCTATTCTATTAGCTAATCGAGTACTTTTTGTGTTTAAATTAATATTAAATGCAATTAAAAAATCGCGTGCACCTATTACAGTTGCACCATATTTTAAAGGTAATTCTGATGGTCCAAAATCTGGTTTCCATTCGGGCAATTTTATTTTTTTGGCAAAGCCCTCGTACTCTCCTAATCTAATTATGGATAAATTACTTCTATTTTTGTTCGGTTGTGCATCTTCGTATAAATACACTGGTATGGCCAGTTCTTTACCTACTTTTTCTCCTAATTTAATAGCCCACTCTGCACATTCTTGCATACTGATACCACTTACTGGTACTAGTGGGCAAACATCGGTAGCACCCATGCGTGGATGCTCGCCTTTATGTGAGCGCATATCTATTAGTTCTGCTGCTTTTTGAATACCCAAAAAAGCGGCTTCAATAACTGCTTGTGGCGCACCTGCAAATGTTACTACAGTTCTATTAGTAGCTTTACCCATATCTACATGCAGTAGTTTAACGCCCTCTACACTTTCAATAGCATTGGTAATTTGCTTTATAATTTCTGGATTGTTACCCTCACTAAAATTAGGCACACATTCTATTATTTGCTTTAACATAGCAGCAAAAATAAATTTAATTGTTGATTAAATTTTGTAAGAAAAAAGAAATTTTTAAATTTTAATAGGTGTCAACTTATACCCTGCTTTTTTGAGTAAAGCAATCATACCATTTGGCCCTCCAAGGTGGCCTGCACCAACAGCTACAAAGTAGGTGTTTAATTTCATATTGGCTTGTAAGTAGTTTACCCATTTAATATTTCTATCAGTTAGAAATAATTTTTCGTGTTTGCTAAATTCTGGACTGGTTTCGAGGCTAATTTTATAAACCTCCTCCGCTTTTTGATCAAAATAAGCATTTTCTAAACTTTTAAATTCTAATTTACTTTTTTGGAAATTGTTACACAATTCTAATAACCATTGTTTTTTATCCGCTTCTGGTATTGAGTCTAAAATATTTTTTTGAAATTGAAATCCATCTAATCCTATTATTTTTTTAGCCATGCCATAGGCCTTTATTGTTACCAAAATATCTATTACCTCTAATTTATCGCAACCAATCATTCCTGAAGAAAGGATAATTTTAGTCATAACGGTCATCAATGATTTTGAATTATACTTTAGCAATGTATCATTTAGTAAAACCTTGTAAATACTATCTACTAAGGCAAACTCTACAGGACTTAAAACTTCATTTACATTTTGTATGGCCATTTCTTTCTCACTTTCCATCATCAATTTAATTTCATTGGCATCTGTAAAATTTATCTCTGTAGCTAAAATATCCGTTTTCGCTATCAATGAATCTATTAAAGGTTTCATTATTTTATCACTTTGGCAAGTAATATGAATAGTCCCTAAAATATAAGTTAGTTTTGTTAATTCTTTACCTGTTACTTTCCACAAAATTCCATCTGTTTGAGCATACAAATTAATTTGTACGATAGCAAAAAGTAAGCATATTAAATTTTTCATTTTAAAGAAAATTTATTCCGTAATATTAGCACCCGTCTATTCATTCTTAGAGGCAGCTAGATTATCAGAAGAAGTATCTTCTCCTTTTAATTCATTAGATGTAGTATCATCTTCTAAAATAGATAAAGAACCTTTAACAAAATATCTTTTTTGAAATACAATAATAGCAATAACGCCTGCACTTATAGCGGTATCTGCAATGTTGAATACAGGGCTAAAAAAGGTGAATGGATCGCCTGCAGAAATTTCAAAGCTACCTAATTTTATATGCGGAAACCAACTGGGATAATGAGTTTCAACAATTGGAAAATAGAGCATATCTACAACTCGACCCAATAAGTAACCACCTTGATAATCATTTAATGGCTTATACCAAACACCATAAAAAACGCAATCTATTATATTGCCAATAGCACCTGCTAAAATAAGGGATACGCATATTAAAAACCCAATTTTCATGTGCTTTTTAATGCTATTGTATAAATACCAAAAACCAAAAAAGGCAACTCCAACTCTAAAAAGGGTTAAAAATAATTTGCCGTATTTACCCCAAAATTCAATGCCAAATGCCATTCCATTGTTTTCGGTAAAATGAAACAGAAACCATTTTCCAGCAATAGTTTTTTCTGTATGCATAACCATATTATGCTTTACCCAATATTTTAAATATTGATCAGCAAAAATAACTAACACCAAAATTGCTAGGGGCAAAATCCATTTTATATAAAATGGTTTACCTTCGGTAATTTCATCTTTTAAAATATCCTTTTCTTGATACAAAATAAAAAAGGTTTAAATTATTTGTATTGATTTAATTTAGCTTCCATGCTTAGAGTGGCGTGAGGAACTGCTTTAAGTCTTTCTTTAGGAATTAATTTTCCTGTAACACGACATATACCGTAAGTTTTATTCTCTATTCTAACCATAGCACTCTCCAAACTATCAATAAATTTCTTCTGTCTAGCGGCCAATTGATTCAAATTTTCTTTTTCAAAAGTGCTTGCACCATCGTCTAATGTTAGATATTGGTTAGATGTATTCCCATCACCATTCTCATTAGGGTTTTGCAAAGATTTTTGCATTTTATTGAATTCATCTTTTGCAGATTTTAATTTACCAGAAATTAACTCTTTAAACTCAAGTAATTCAGCGTCACTATAACGATTTTTTAAACTTATTTCTTCAACTTTTTTCTTAGCCATTTTTTTTTATTTTAATTAAGCAACTAATACCTTCTATTTCAATTTCTGTTCCATTTTCCAAATTTATATCACCTGAAATTCCAGTCGCCAAAATTTCGCTGCAAATATACAAATTAAATTCATTCAAAGCACTCATAGTCTCAGTATCTGTTTTTACCAATACTTTTATCTTATCCATTACCTCTAAACCGCTTTCTTTACGTATGTTTTGCAAGCGATTAATGAACTCTCTTGCTATTCCCTCTTTTCGCAATTGAGGCGTAATGGTAATATCTAAAGCTACTGTTAAGCCACCATCTGATGCAACTAACCAACCAGGAATATCTTGTGAGGTAATTTCTACATCAGCTAAAATTAATTCAAACTGACGGACTCCAAGGTTTAAATTTATTTTGCGTTCAGCTTCTATTTTTGCAATATCACTTGCTGTAAATGTTTGTATAGCTGCCGCTAAATCTTTCATATGGGCACCTATTTTGGGACCCAATGCTTTAAAATTGGGTTTAATACCTTTAACTAAAAGACTATTGGTGGGGTCTAAATATTCTAATTCTTTTACATTTACTTCAGACAGAATAAGGCTTTCAACATGTTTCAATTGTTGTCCAAATTCTTCGTTCAGCACTGGCACCATTATTTTTTGTAAAGGTTGACGTACTTTCAAACTTTGTTTTTTACGCAAACTTAATACCATGCTGCAAAGGTCTTGGGCCAATTGCATGGTAGTTTCTAGATTTTTATCTATTGCTTCATTATTGGGCTCTTCTATAAAAGTTAAGTGTATAGAATCTTTCGTTTTATTTAAACTTTGGTAAAGCCATTCTGCAAAAAATGGTGCAAATGGACTCATTAATTGTGCAACAGATCTAATACAAGTATGCAATGTATCATAGGCTTGTTGTTTATCGCTGTTCATTTCACCTTTCCAAAAACGTCTACGTGAAAGGCGCACAAACCAATTACTTAAATCATCGCATACAAAAATTTCTATAGCACGGGCTGCTGGAGTAGGGTCGTAGTTGTCCATATTGGAAATTACAGTAGCTTTTAAGGTATTGAGTTTAGAGATTATCCAACGGTCGAGCTCGCTTAGTTCTTCCAATGGAAATACTATGGAACTATCAAAATTATAATTATCTATATTGGCATAAATGGCAAAGAATGAATAGGTATTGTAAAGGGTGCCAAAGAATTTGCGTTGAGTTTCGCCCAAGCCTTCCATATCGAATTTTAAATTATCCCAAGGATTACTATTGGTAGCCATATACCAACGCACCGTATCAACACCATACTTATCAATGGTAGTAAATGGATCAACGGCATTGCCAAGGCGTTTGCTCATTTTATTGCCGTTTTTATCTAACACCAAACCATTGGCAATTACATTTTTATAAGCCACACTATCAAATAGCATTACTGAAATAGCATGTAGGGTAAAAAACCAACCACGGGTTTGGTCAACACCTTCGGCTATAAAGTCGGCTGGAAAGGTATATTTCCAATTATCCATATTCTCTAATCCCCATTGCGCATAAGGCATGGCACCGCTATCAAACCATACATCTATTAAATCGGTTTCGCGGTACATTGGTTTGCCGCTGGCAGAAATTAAAACAATATCATCCACATAAGGGCGGTGTAAATCTGGAACATCTAGGTTATTTTTTTGGCCAGCTGCATTGGCTTTTATCATTTCTGCCTTCAATTCTTCGATAGAACCTATGCATATTTCTTCAGTACTATCTGTTGTTCTCCAAATAGGTAGTGGAGTGCCCCAATAGCGACTACGACTTAAATTCCAGTCGATTAGATTTTCGAGCCAATTGCCAAATCGGCCTTCGCCTGTAGAGTTGGGTTGCCAATTAATGGTTTTATTTAACTCTACCATGCGTTCCTTAACGGCTGTAGTTTTTATGAACCAACTATCTAATGGATAGTATAGTATGGGTTTATCGGTGCGCCAACAGTGAGGATAGGTGTGTTCGTATTTTTCTACTTTAAAAGCTTTGTTTTCTTCTTTTAGTTTAATGGAAATAAGAACATCGGTGCTTTTATAGGCATGGTCTTTTTCATCAGCATCGTTGTAGTTTTTTACATATAGATTAGAAAATTCTCCTACACCTTCTACAAATTTTCCTTGCTTGTTTACCAAGGTTAGGGCACCTATGCCATTTTGTTTGGCTACACGATAATCATCGGCACCAAAGCTAGGGGCAATGTGTACAATGCCTGTACCATCTTCGGTAGTTACAAAATCGCCAATTATTACTTTAAAAGCGTCACCTTCTATGTTTTCTTTTTTATTGGCCTCGAAGGGCATTAATTGCTCATAAATGGTACCGGCTAAATCAGCACCTTTTAACTCGGCTATTATCTCAAAAGGAATTAGTTTATCGCCTGCTTTGTAATCTGTTAGGGCAATATCTATGGCTTTTTCACTAAAGTATTTACCCAATAAATTTTTAGCTTGTACTACGGTAATGGGTAAAAAGGTATATTGGTTAAATGAATTAACAACTACATATTCTATATTTTTTCCAACAGCAAGTGCGGTATTGCTTGGTAGGGTCCATGGGGTGGTAGTCCAAGCCAAGAAATAATTGTTTCTACCAGTTTGTTGGTTTTTGCTTAATATATCTGCTAATATTGGGCTACAAGTGCTAAGGTCCTTGATTTGAAATTGAGCAACTGCGGTGGTATCTTTTACGGGCTTGTAGGTACCTGGCTGATTTAACTCATGGCTACTTAAACCTGTACCAGCGGCTGGGCTGTAAGGTTGAATGGTATAGCCTTTATATAAAAATCCTTTTGTATGCAGTTGTTTAAGCAAGTACCAAAGGGTTTCTACATACTTATTTTCGTAAGTAATATAGGGGTTATCTAAATCTACCCAATAACCCATTCTTTGAGTAAGGTTATCCCATTTATCTTTAAATAGCATTACATCTTTACGGCACTCAGCATTGTATTGTTCTATGCTAATGGTTTTGCCTATGTCTTCTTTGGTAATACCTAAGCGTTTTTCTACTTGCAGCTCAATGGGCAGACCATGAGTATCCCAACCGCCTTTGCGCTCTACTTTAAAGCCTTGTAAGGTTTTATAACGGCAAAAAATATCTTTGATGGCTCTTGCCATTACGTGGTGAATACCAGGCATGCCATTGGCACTTGGCGGCCCTTCGTAAAAAATAAAATCGGGATTACCATTTCGGCTTTCAATACTTTTTTGAAAGGTATTATCGGCTTTCCATTGTTGTAAAACTTCTTCTTCTATTTGTGGCCAATTTACCTGTTTGAGTGTACGATACATAAAAATAGGTGCAAATATAAGGAAGTTTTAGAGATGGGAGATTTTGCATTTGTGATTTTTATGCAAAGAACCAAAAATTGTTTTTGAGTTATATTTTCACGCAAAGACGCAAAGTTTTTTTGTAACGATTTAATGGGATAATAGATTGTTAATAGACCAAGAAGAGGATTATTGCTTTGTTTATAGTAGTAGTAATATAAGTATTGAAGATTTTTTTCAACCATGCTTTTATTTTCTTTTAAAAATCCATTTGGATAAAATTTATATGTATTTTCTTGAAATGGCTCTCCATACTTATCATAGAAAAAATTTTCGGAAGTTAATTTTCCATGTTGAAACTCATAATTACAATATAAACTGTAAGTAATTGAATCTTTTTTATTTTTGAAAAGGCGGCATATTACATTTCCTAAAGTATCAAATTCTTGAATTTCATAGCTTGAAACTTGATAATTTTTTTCATAGTAAGAAGTATATTTTTCTATTTTTTTACTAGATAACATATTTTCTTTGTATGTGTAATTTGTTTGAATGCTATCGTACTTAACACGAAAATATGGCCTATGTTTTGATACCTTTTATTCTGAAATTATTTTGTATTTTTCGTGTAATCATATTTATAACCAATAGTATAGATTTCAATTAAACTATTTTCAGTATTTGTAATGATTTTTTTTAATAACCCATTATAATTATATTTCCATTCAGTTTTGTAAGTCAATTCATTGTTTCTATAAGTACAGTATTTAACCATTTGATTTTGTGATTGTATTCAAATAAACAATTAATTGTATCTATAATGAGTTTACTATTACCATCAATAAAATAAGTTTTTTCTCTGACTTTATGTATTTTAAAAGTACTAATTAGTTTATTTTTGTTATTGAAGGTGTATATGGTTGTATGTAATATAAATGGTGGGTAGTTTTTCTATAATTTCTGTTTGGATAAACTTGTATTTTCTCATTCATTTGAGTAACATGCCCATTGTTAAAAATTAATTCTTGTAGGATGCATCTTCCTGCTTTTAATTTTCTGTTTGGTCTTTGATATGAATTTGTCCTCTGATACTTTTTTATCTCAAATACCGTATCATTCTTTTTTGTAATTTTATAAAAGGGAATACTGTCCTTTACTTTGTCATTGCTCTTTAATCTGAATCTAAATGGCTCGGTGGTATTAAAATCATAAGTTTTTAAAGTCATTGAAACTAAATTCTAGGGAGTCACTATAAATATATATTCGCAGTAAATTTTATCTTGCATACTTTTGGAATACCCTTTTATTAGAAAAAGAAAGGAAAGTGTACATAAGAAAATACGACTTTTCGTTTAACAAAGTTAATTATTTAGGACAAGACACAGGCTCCTAACCACTCCAAAAGAGGAAAATTAAAGAATAGATTTACGCATCTAAATTACCGTAATCTAATTTCTTTTTTTGTAACCATAGTATAAAACTAAGCACAAGAATTAGAAAGGGCATATACATTGCTATTCTTGGTAAATCGTAATGTTTTAATATAATAATAGATTTACGTTTTAATCTTTCGGCTACTAAATACATAGCAGGTATTACAAGCAGGGTAAGCGCTGTAGCAAAGAAAAGTCCAAAAATCATTGTCCAACTTAGAGGCCCAAAGAAAGCAACATTATCGCCACCAAAGTAAATATGTGGATTAAGATGTGTAAATAAAGTTTCAAAATTAATATTTAAACCTACTGCCAAGGGTATTAAACCCAATATTGCGGCTACGGCTGTAAGTATTACTGGTGTCATACGGGTGCGACCGGCTTCTAAAGTAGCAGTATATAAATTTACGCCATCAGCTCGACTGAACTGTGCAAATTCTACAAGCAGAATACCATTTCGAACCACAATGCCACCGAGTGCTACAATGCCTATACC